>NZ_JAVTWC010000080.1:0-48928 GCF_032229445.1 Tahibacter sp. | reverse complement strand
CGGGAAATCGTTCGCGCGCAGGGTCATCCGGTGCGCCTTAAGTAAGTGCCATTCGAGCCTGACCCCTCAGTTACACGCGGACGCGCCGTTCACGCAGCTGCGCACCGCACGATGCCGGAACGCTGCGCTGTAGTTCGACAGCACGCCCGGCGCGACATTGCCGTTGACGTAGTTGACGGCCTGGAACCCGGTTGCCGGCAGACCGCGGAAAACATCGCCGTCGCGCGAGGCGCGCAGCGCATGCGGCTGCGACGCCGGATCGAGCAAAAGGCGCAGCCAGCCGGCAGCCGCAAAAGGCTCCACATGGGTATGCAGCCGCGATCCCAGAACAACGGATTCGGTCGGCCGCTCGCGGAGGTTCGGCATGGTGATCACGTTGACCGTCGTGCAGAGCGTCGGAGGCGGTGGGAACGGCATGGGAAAGGGCGGGTTGTAAGGGCCCGGACGCCCCGCCTCGCGATCGAACGGCAGGAACTGGACCTGACTGCAGGACCGCGCGTCGCCGTTGATCTCGGTTCCGTTGACCGTGACTCGCTGCCCGAACGTGAACGTGAACGGCGGGAGCGCACCGGCACTGCCCAGCGGCAGGCCGAGGATCTCCGGATCGACATAGAAGCGCTTGGTCGGGAACGTCACCACCCAGTCGGTATTCGACCCGGCCGACGCGTCGACGTTGTATTCGTTGAGCAGATAGGACGCCATGAATACCGCGGACACCGCATCGATGGCCTGGGACGGCGGCACGTTCGTGACGTAGTCGGAGCGGAACAATTCGCCGGCTGCGTCGAAGGTGAAGGCCGTGGCGATACCGTCTGCCGTGTTCGCCTGCGCGAGCGACGGTATTCCGGGCACCGCATACAGCGCGACCTTGCTGAAGCCCCCGATCGCATCGGCGTTGTAGGCGTGGAACGTGCCCTGCGCGACATTGACGATACCGCCGGCGCCGAACAGTCCGCCGGTCGGCGGCAGCAACCCGGCATTCTCCGGATCGATGACCTGGACGATCTGGCAGTTGGCCGGATTGCCGCTACTGGTATGTGTCACCGCCGTACGCAGCGAACCGCCGAGATCGGCCAGCTGCAGCAGTTCGACATAACCTTCGCGCGTCCGCGCCACACCCGTCGGTCCCGAGTCCGCATGCGTGCCGGTATACGCGGAGGAAAGAAATTCCTGATACGGACGGCCGGTTCCCAGCGCGCCGGTCCAGAAGTCCTTGCCCGGCGCCGTACAGCTGTGGTCGGTGGTGGTGATGGCTGCGCCGTCACCGTTCAAGCCCGCATCGGTCAGGGCAAAGACGCTCGCCGTCCAGACGTCAAAATCGGACAGGAACAGGTTGAAGTCGAGCACCTCGCGCGCGTTGTAGCCCTCGAGAAAACGCACCCGGACCGCCTTGGCGGCGTTGGTCGCATTGACCACCGAGATGACCGTCTGCTGATTCCGGTTGACCGTGTAGTACGGATAGATCAGGACCTGGCCGGTGCCCTCGGGGCTCAGTTCGACCGCATTCGCGCGCTCGCCGGCCGCGGCGGACGCGACGAGACTCGCCGCGACCGCGGCGCGCAGTGCATTGCTTTTCATGAAGAACTCCAGACTGCGAAGCGTGAACCTCACCTGCCGGCGCGGCTACGCCGTGCTTTGGATTGCAGCCGCGCGCGCCACTCAATGTGCGGCAGAAGCCATGGCGAGCGCGGCGGCGCCCGTGGTCTCGACATCGTGGCGGATCCAGGCGATGGCACCAGCAACAGGTGCGACATCGTTACCGCCGGTCATCGGAACACACACTCCCGGAAGACGCGGGCGCGCAGCGATTCCCCCAAGTGTGTGCAGATACGTCGTCGTCGGCTTAACTTCAGCCGACGATGCCCCTCCGGCAGTCGTCACTGAAGAAGAATCAGTCATCGGTGACTGGAAATCTGAAAATCAGGACACCCACAGTTCGAGATCTTCCAGCGGGGAGCGAAGATTAGGACACCCACAAAGAGAGTTATTCCAACTGGGTAAGCCGCGTCGCTGTTCCCTTGTCTGCAGTGGCGGCGTTGTTCCTGCTCCGGGAGGCGCGCGCCACGATCCGCCACGGTTCGTTCTTTCCCCTGCCCCGCGAACTACCGTCGTGCCAGCCGGTGCTGTTTCCGTATGCGCTCGATACGCCGGAGCAGCGCGAGGCGTTGCAGCACGAAATTCTGGATCGCGTCACGGCCATCCAGGAACTGTGCGGGACGCTGTCGATGGCGCAGCTGGATGACGCGGATGCGCGCTCGCATTTCGGGATGGTCGAAGCGATAGCGCTGTTCTCGCGGGATGTGCACGGGATGCTGGACGCCTATTTCGACAACGGTCCGTAAGTTCACGGCTGCCGGGGCGGCGTCGCGCCGTTCCGGCGTTTGCGACGATTTGCGCGCGGTACGCACGCGCGCCGCGGCGCTGGCTCGCTGTTTCCTCGCCTACACGATGTCCGCGTCGACATAGCCGGGGCCATACAGCACCTCGGCGATATTCGCGTGGCGTCACACGGTCCGCACTACCACGCGCAGTCGCAGCGGCCGCAGCAATCCCCTCGCCTCGGCCGGTGAGCAGCGCACCCAGCGCGCACGATTCTCGGCCCGCACGACAACCACCGGAACGGCCGTGCGGTCGTACGGGCGGGCCAGCATCGTTCGGGGTGCCGAATCCTGACCGGTGCCCCGTATCATCGCGTCTGAAAATCGGTTTCGCCCACGCGCGCCAGCTGCTCTGGCTGGCTGAGAGGTTTCTTGCGCAAGCGACAGGGAGAATCGGGCACGCCCGTCGCGCACTGACGCGCGATGGGTTCTACGACGTTGCCGGCTCAGGCGCACGCCCACCATTGGCGACACGCCCCGTTGCGAGTGGATAGAGCACTGCGTCCGGGGACGTATCGATGCGCCTGACCCATCCTTGCCCGCTCCGGAGTTCTTCTTGATGACCACGTTTCAACGGCTGCTCGGTACCTTTGTTGCCCTGGTTGCCTCCCTTGGTCTCCACGCGGCCCCGTGGGTCGAGCGGCCAGCTGATGAGGGCACGGGTCGGAGACTCCGTCAGACATTCCTTGCCACGACGGCAGCCAAGCTGGGCGCCTCGCCGACCAGCAGATTTCCGCACGTGTATGGCGTGGCCATCGACTGGCCGGTGGGAGATATGACGGCGACCGTGATCTCGGCCTCTGACGGAACGGCGAGCCTCTACACGACGTCGAGCTTCGGCATCATCGGCGGGGGCTACCATGCCGATGTGAGGAAAGCCGCGCTGCGCCTTGTGTCGCTGGCCAACCGGCACGTCGGCGACGCGTCGCCGACGTCGGACTATCCGTATCCGGCCCCAGGAAAAGTTCGCTTCTATTTCCTGACTTACGCTGGCGTGCGGACGATCGAAACCGGCCTCGAAACGATCGAGGCCGGTTCGTCGCCGTTCCGTGCCCTGTTTGGCGCGGGGCAAGACGTCATCACCGAACTGCGCCTCATTTCCCGGAAGCCATGATGCTTTGGCGCCATGGAGCCCTCGCTGCCCAGCGTCAAACCTCTTGTTTCAGTCGGGCATCACGCCGGTCGGTAGCTGTTCGCCAGTCCGGCTGAAGCCAACACCTTTTTTCGGCAGCACCCGTTCCGACAGACCGGTGCTGGGGGACCACCGCAATCGTGATCCAATCTCCGTCGGAAAACGAAAAAAGTCCTGCATCTCGAAGTACCCTTCACGGTACCGAGCAAACTCAATCATTTGTGGAGCCGTGCTATGCCACTACCGACAGATATTGAGATTTTTGTCAAAGACAAATTCGTCGAACATGAACAACTGGAAGCGCTGTCCGTTCTTGAAAATGCAAAAACGCACGACGGGTCGATGGCTACCCCTCGCTTGTTACGCTGTGCGCTCGTGGCTAGCGATAGAACCTTGAAGGGTCTGCGCTACCAGGTAGCAGGGCTTGAAATGGATTACAGAGATGTTGTTCTCGCAGGGGAATACACAAGAAACAACGGCGTGTCGTCTCACGTGTGGGATTTATCCAAGCCGTTTGAAAACTCCAGTCCGGCAAGACGCGAGTGAGCAACGCCTGCTGCGAGAACGGCCCGATAGTGTGTCTTGGCAGACCTCCGATGGGTACGCGTAGCTGCGCCAGCGGATACACAGCGAGAGCAAGAAAATTTCACGTAGACCGGCAGATTATTCCGACCACTTGGGAACCTCTGATCAACTTCGCAAACTGAACGCCGTCCAGAGTGATTTGGTAGCGGGCTGAAGTTTGCGAGGGTTCTTTTGGGCGATTTTCGCGTGATCGAGCGCATTTTCCGCCCTCTACACAGCCTGCGGACGCAGTTGTCCCGTCGTCGCCAACCAGCGCTTTCGTGCGAGGTAAAGATTCGCCAGCGCAAATAGCGTGACGACCTGTGCCGTGTGCTTTGCGAAGCCCTCGCAGCGCACTTTCACGTAACTGATCACGCATTTTCGGATTCTACCCAGGCCAGGTTCACTCGCCGATGTGGCTGGGCAGTGAGCCTGACCCCGCCGCGCTCATTTTTCCGGGTCTTTGCTGCGTACCAACGACAACCGCTCCCCGGTCAGGCGTTCCAGTGGCAATGGCCAGGAGCCGGCCGCCACCATGACTTGCACGGCTTCGTCCGGTGTCTTGCCGAGGTACTTCATGGCATAAGCCGCATACAACGTGGCAGCGCGGCCGCCGCTGGCGCAATGCAGCAGCACTTTGCCGTCGTTGGCCTGTACCGCCTTGGCAAACGCCGCAAGCAGCTCGGGTGTCCATGCCGCATTGCCGTTGACGGGATGCTGTTCGTAGCCGATGCCCTGCTGCGCAATCAGTGCCGGCTCATCGAAGGAAAGCGTGCTCATCTCTTCCGGCGTCCGCAAGTTGAAGACGAAGCGAATGTCGCGCGACTTCAGTCCCTGCAGGTCTTCGAGCGTCGGTTGAGCGGCAAGCAGGACCTCGCCCTGCGGGATTGCTTTGGCAAGCGCAGAGGGTTGCGGTACAGGGGCGGCGACGGCGGACTTCTGCGGCGCAGTCGCGCAGGCTGTCAACCAAAAAGCGGCGGACATCGTCAAGGCAAGAGGCAAACGATTCACGGCAAACTCCAATCGAGGCTGGGCCAACGAAGAGCGGGAAACCTACCGGGCAAACTTACCTGAAGCTGCCCCGTCCCTCCGGAGATCACGAGGGGTGAATACGATGGTCTGTTTGTTGCGCGCGCCGATCCGATCCGGCGACCACCGGTAACAACAGGCAAGAACAGGGAAGACAGGCGACCCACAATCCGGATTCTTCCGACACTGCTCCCGCATCCATCCGCACGCGCCGCGGCGCACCAGCGGTCATGCTGGCCACATGGGTACCACCTGGAGATTCCGGCTCATGAGAAGCCACTGTTCCGGAGCCCTCCTGCATTCGCCTGCCAAATTCGCCTCGAATGCCTCTGCTCCTCATTCGAAACCATTGGCGAACAGGCCATCGCCGGCGTACTCGTAGGCACCCACGTCGACCGCGCCGGCGCGCGGTTGCCCGCGTTGATCAACCGGCGGCGCATTCGTCGAAGTCCCCGCATCGACCGCTGGCGACGTGGCGGAGAGCGCCAGCGTCTCGGTCAGCCCGCCGTTGTTGGCGATCGGCGCGAGCTGCGCGTCCGCGAAGATCGCCCCTGGCGTCACAGGGTTTTCCTGTTGTCCGAAGGAATCCGGGCGTACCAGCGGCCATTGAATATTGTTGGACCCGCTGACCGGTTGCAGCATGGCCCAGGGGTTGAACGCGTTGCCGCCGGTGTTGTTGAAAAACAGCGTATTGCGCAACGTGATCGGGTTCGAGCCGTTGGCGATGCCGCCGGCGAAGCACACATTGCAGGGCGCGGAATTGTTGGCGATGGTCAGATTCTGCAGCGTGAGCCCGCCGGTCGCCTGCAGGTTCATTGCACCGCCGAGGCCGGCGCGCGCGACATTGCCGGTAAACGTGCTGTTGGTGATGTCGCCCGACGTGACGACGCCACCGTGGTCGAACAAACTCAGTCCGCCGTATCCCGACGCCTGGTTGTCGCGGAAGGTCGAACCACCGATGCTGACCGGGCCGCCCTGAATATAGGCACCGCCCGTGTGCGCGTTGCTCGTGCCGGTGCTGTTGTTGCCTTGCACTGTGGAATTATGGATTCGCGTGAAGCTCGTCAGGTCGTAGGCCACGGTGAACAGGCCGGCACCGTAGGCGCCCGCACTGTTGTTCAGCAGCCGCGCGCGGCAAAGGTTCACGAACCGGTTTTCGCCGTCCACGCCCAGCGCGCCGCCATTGCCGCCATTGCCCGGATTGCCGCCACTGCCGGTGGCGACATTGCCCGACAGCGTGCTGTCGAACAGGTTGACGCGCCGGGAACCCAGCGAATACAGCGCGCCGCCATTGCTGCCGCGGTTGCCGTCGAGCGTGCTGCCGATGATCGCGATCTCCTGGGCGCCGATGACGTAGATCGCGCCGCCGCCGCCGTCCTGCTCGCTCTGGATCGCCGTGTTCGCAGTAAAACGGGAATTGTGGATGCGAATGGTGGCGGCCTGCCAGGGCCCTTCGGCCGGCTTGAACAGGCCCGCGCCGCTCGCGCCCGGCGTGCTGCCGCCGGTGATCGTCGCGTTCAACAAGGAAAACGTATAGGAAGCAAGATTATTGGGATTGCCCACCCGGAGTACTCGTCTGGCATTGCCCCCTGACAGGGTCGCGCCGTTCGCGTCGAGCACGGTCTCGCGCGTGATGCGCAGCTCTGCGGTGACGACGAGTGTCGACGTGCCGATGTTCAGGCGGATCGGCCCGCCCGAATCGAGCGCCGCCTGCAGCGAGGCCGTCGTCACGCTGCCGGCGCTGCCGTTGCCGAGCACCACGGGCGCGGTGAGCAGCGGTGCGGCCGGCGCCAGGCAGTCGAACACGGCCTGAGCCGCAACGATCGCAGGTGACGACAGGAAAAGCAGGGCGACGATGCGCGGGAACGGGGACATGGCGGACTCCGGTTAACGGGGTCAGGTTAACTTGCAGAGTAACGCCAGTACGCCAACCTGCCCGCGTTTCGCACACGACCGCCTGCGACTTCCGGAGTCAAGTTGACGTCCTGGCCACATCACCCCGTTGACCCGACCCCGTTTTCGAACCTGCCTGCCGGCACGTATTTCCTGTTCATCCGGAACTGCGAAGGTGGGGGGCGGATCAGTTACCCCGGCGGCGGGCTTGCCATGACCAAGGTAGGCGCCTTCGTCAGTTGGCTTGAAAGCACGCGGCTGGACCACGTGCCGTCGTCGGGCGGGGACTGTGCGAAATGAGCGTCTGAATTTCTGGCTGCCTGGATAGGGCATGGGAATTTCCTGTACTTTGAACATCCCCATCGCCATCGAGATATCGACATGTGTTGCATGCAGCGACTCATGATGTGTGCAGTGGCGTTGTCTGCGCTGCCCTGGGTGGCGCTACCTCGATGTGCCGACGCCTCGCCCGCACGGGCCATCGAAACCCAACAGGACTACACGCCGGACACGTATGCACAGGCAGGACAGCGCGTGCTGCTTGCGGATGGGCGCAGGCTCAACCTGCGCTGCAGCGGCGACGGTACGCCGGCGGTGATCCTGGAGGCCGGCGGCAACGCCGATTCCAGCACGTGGTTTCGGGTGCGACCGCTGCTTGCCAAACACACGAAGGTCTGTGCCTATGACCGCGCCGGTTTTGGCTTCAGCGATGCCGGTCCGCTGCCGCGCGACCTCGATGCGACGGTGGCCGATCTGCACGCCCTGCTGCAGGCTGCGAACATCGGGTCGCCGGTCGTGCTGGTCGGCCATTCGCTGGGCAGCAACATCGTGCGTCGCTACGCGCAAGCCTACCCGCAGCGGGTTGCGGGACTGGTGCTGGTGGATCCTCCCGAACAGGCTGCCGACGCCAGGATGCCGGCCGCCTGGCAGGCAGAGGTCGCGGACGGGCTGATCCGGCGCGACGCGCTGCTCACCACCTGCGAGCAGGCAGCCGCGGCGAATGACAAAGACACCCTGCAGCAGCGCTGCCTACGCCCGCCGCCGCCTTGGATGAGTGCGGCCGTCGCCGAGGCCACGCGCCACAACAAGTCAGCGCCGGGCTATTGGCTCAGCCTGCGTTCGGAAATGACGAGCAACACACAGGTGTTCTCAGCGCCGGTGCCGGCCGATGAAAACTATGGCGCGATTCCGTTGATCCTGTTGCGACCCACGCTCCAGGATCAGGATGCACCGGACGAAGTGCGGGCGGTGCTGCAAGCCGCTCGTGCCGAAACCCACGCGCGAATACTCGCGGCGTCCCGTCGCAGTAGCGTGCTCGAGGTCGCCAACACCTCGCACGACATTCAACTGGATCAACCGGCTGCCGTCGCCGCCGCGGCGAAAAAACTGCTGGATCCGCCGCCTGCCGAGTGAGGCACGCTGCAGGTGCCACTCGCAGTGCAGCAGGTGTGGGCAAGGCATCGGGGAAGACGTGGTCAACGCTACTGCGTTACGCGCTGCGCAAAGGCCGCGCGTAACGCCACGCAGCGTGCTGCCGTAACGGGGATCAGGGTAACCTCCAGACTCCCAACGTCACCGAGTTGATCTGGCCCCGTTGGTTCGGGATACGTCACGGCACGTAGGGCGTATCGAATTCCGCCCAGCGTCCGTTGGGCTGCAGTCCGGTGCCGGGGTTCTCGCTGATGTTTTGCTGCGTACGCAGCTCCGTGGCAGCGGCGGCGGAGGTTTCCAGCGCACCCACCAGCGCATTGATCTGCGCGTCCTCCTGCCCTTCCAGTTGCACGATCCAGGTACGCATGAAACGTACGGCCCGCATCACCTCGGTGCGATGGTAGATGGAACCGCTGACGCGCACGTCCTCCTCGACCAGGTAGATCCACATGCGCGCGAAGTTGGCGAACATCCTCGCGTGCACCGGATAGCGCGGATCGTTCTGCGGCGGCGGGCTGAAATTGTCCCGCAATTGCTTGAACGAAAATGTCCGCACGCTGGCGATCTTGCCGGTGCCCTGGCGAAAGCCCGGCGCGTTCATCCACTCGCTCGCTGCACTCTTCTCGACCGCCATCTTGGCCACCACGAACGCATGGTGGACGTCGTAGTAAGGCAGCAGCACGCTCTCCAGATAATCGCCGATGAAGGTCGCGAAACTGTCGCCTTCGTACAGCAGCGCCGGGTCCGCCAGCCAGCTCATCACGAACCAGCTCTGCTGGAACACTTCGCTCTGCTTGATACGCGCCCCCCGTGGCGTGGGGATATTGTGGACGGTTACGTCCACGATCGGCGGTAGCAGGGTGCAGGGATGATTGGTCTGGTTGCACGCGGTCGCCGCGGGACGCTGCAGTGGCGCGATCCGCAGCAAGTCGCCGGCTTCCCAGACCGGGTTGCGCGCGATCACGGTGTCCAGATGATTCCGGTAATGGGCTTGCGGCTGGGTGGAGCGCAGGTCGGCCAGGAAGTCGGGATACTTCAGATCCCGGCGCCGCAGCAGATGCCCGAAGAACTGAAGCGACCGGTATTTGAGCCGCATCCAGTTGCAGGCTCTCGCATAGTCGCCGATATCGGCGCCGCCCAGATCCGGATCGCACGCGGTGTGGGTGGAAACCGCATCGTAGTACGCCCACAGGTTCGCATCCGTGGGGTTGGCGATGTACGCATCCACCAGCGCGTAGAAACCGCTGTCCATGCCGCTGTTCGGCGTGCTGGCGATGTCCGGGAACCATTCGAAGACGCTCTTGTGGGTTTCCCCATAGAAGCCGTCTTCGCTGAACAGGTCGAACGGGATGCCCAGCTTGAGCCGCCGCAGGTTGATGGCGCGCAACTCGTCATAGGCCTGGCGGGCCTTGGGCAGGCTGTCCACCCTGCCGGTGGCCCAGAGCAGACGCTGACCGTTGACGAGATGATCGGTGAACGCCTGGTCACGTTCGCGCTGCCCGGCGCTGTCCCATACCGGCAGACCGGGCGTGGTCTCGTGGAAAGGCTCGAAACCGGGCTGCAGCGGCCGCAACGCGGCAGGATGGAACACTGTCGTCAATTCGAACTTCTGGCGAATCGCACGTACCAGATTCACGACAGCCTCTGCCCGTTGCGGGTCGATGTGCGTCGAGGACCGCCGCCGTATGCTGTCGTCCGAAAAGCCTCCCATCGCCAGATCCAGCGCATCGGGAAGATGGCATCCCGAGCAGGCGCCGCGTGTTCCGTGGAATCGCCAGGCCGCCATCCCGGCCTGTATGGCTTGCGCCAGCTCACCCGCGCTCATCGGGTGCGCAGGATCATAGGCCGCACCGCAGCGCGGATCAGCGGCGGTGCACAGGACAGGGGGCGGTGGATTGAATGGCGGCGCTTCCGCGAGCTCGAAGCCGGTGGCGAACATCGATTGCGCACCGGCCAGCGCTGCGTAGACGAGAAGAAACCCGGCTACGGCGAATTGCCCCACCCTGCTACGCCCTTGTGCTGATTTCATTGCTTCCCCCAGGCTGTGCGTCGCCGTCGGTGCCGGTTGAACGCCTCGGAAATCCCGGATTCGCCGGCCCGGGCCACACGCCCGCGAACAGACCGTTCCGATACCGACCTGCCCGGCGCCACGATTACGCAGATTTGCGACAAGTGCAATTGCGCGGCCAGGTTCACGTACGGCAAGCAGGACCCCGACGATTCTGGACAGAGAATCGGCAAAGGCCTCCGTCCTCGCGGTAGCGTCCGCGATCAACGCCTCGCAGGGCTCGCCTACCTCGCCGCGATCTGCCCGGTCTACCGCAACACGTCGATCAGCACGCGACTATTCGCGTGCCTTGTTTCCGGGATGACCATGACCGACGACGCTACGTGCCGCTGCTTCGCGAGGCCCTGGCCGTTTCCTGCGATACCTGTCAGGGAAAGGCTACTCCCTGGCCCTCAGAAGATCGGGCACGACGGCGTCATCTCCTCGAAGTGGTTTCTGAAAACAACGTCGGCGGTATTGAGCACCGTGACTGTCAGCGGTGAACTCGTACTCGTTCCGTTGTTTTGATCACCGCTGTAGTCGGCCGTCAGGTCGAACGTGTCCTGCATATTCGATCCGATCGCGGCCAGCGTGCTGACCGTGCAACTGGCGCTGCCGGCAATCAGCGCGACCATGTCGCAGAGAACGTCGGGAGCACGCATGAACGTCACGGTACCGGTGGGACTCGAACCGCTGACGGTCGCGGTGAAAGTGAACGGCTCGTTGTTGACGAACGTCGTTTGGCAATTCGTGGACACGGCCGTCGCGCTCGATACCGGATTGACGACCTGCGACACCGGCGGCGATGTCGACCCCGCATTGACCGCATCGCCGCTATAGGTCGCGCTGACGCTATGCGTTCCCGTCGTGAGTGAACTCGTCAGGCACACGGCCGCCGGGCTATTGCTCGTTCCACCGCTGAAGGCGACCGCGTTGCAACCGGATATGACGTTCGTTCCGTCGTTGAACGCGACAGTTCCGGTCGGCGCGTTGCCGCTGATGACGGCGGTGAAGATCACGCCTTGCCCGAATGTACTGGGATTGGCACTGCTCGTCGCTGCGGAGGTCGTGGCGATTTGCGTGACGGTCAGGCTCGCGCTGCCGCTGTTGCCGGTGAAGTTTGCATCGCCGGCATAGGTGGCCGTCAGCGTCTTGCCGCCAGCCGTCGTCGGCGTGAGTTGGCAGGTGCCGGCGCCGTTGCCGTCGAGCGTCGGGATCGTGCACGTGTCGCCGGTGCCGTCGCTGATGTTGACGCTGCCGGTTGGCACTCCGGCCGCCGGAGCTGCCGCGGTCACCGACACAGTGATCGGGTAGGCGCTGCCCACGCTGACCGCTCCACTGGGCGGCGAGATCGTGACCGTGGTACCGCCTTTGTTCACCACGTGCATTTGCGCCGCACTGGTGCTGGGCGCGAACGTACCGCCGGCCGGGGCCCCGTATACCGCGGTCAGCGAGTAGGTGCCGGTGGCGAACCAGGCGATCGTGCACGTCGCGGTTCCACCCGAAAACGTAGCCGGTCCGCAGGTATTGGGCGGTATCGCATCGTCGCTGACGCTGATCGTCCCGCTGACAGGCGTGCCGTCGGCCGTGCTGACCGCTACGGCGATCGCATAGGGCTGCCCTGCCACCGAAGGCGCCGTGGACGTGATGGTCGTGGTAGTGGCCCGGGTCACCCTGACCGTGCTGCTTGGGGACGACCACTCCCCGGTGCCTGCGGCCGTGTTCGCAGCGACAGTAAACGTATACGCGCCCCAACCGATCGGATTGAAGACGATGCTCGTGCACGGCGCGGTACACGATGCTGTCTCCCCTCCCGGCGATGCCCTCGCGGTGTAGCTCGTGATGGCGGTCCCACCATTGTCGAGGACCGCCGTGAAATTCACGGTCGCCTGCTCGATGGCTGCGCTCGCGGTCGGTGTGGCCGGTTTGCCGGGCATCACCGCCAGTGTGCTGTAGCTCGCAGCGCTGGGGACGCCATTCACCCACGCGCGCACCAGCACGGGGCCCGCGGGGAAGCCGGCGAACGCCGTCGCACTACCGGTGAAACTCGTATTCGAATAGTTCACCGTCGGGTCGTTGGCGATGAATATCCTCTGCTGGTTGTCGACGCGCTCCACTTGAAATACCGGCACATTGGATGCCGAATTGTTCACCTCACTACTACTGCCCTCCAGGCTCGGCCGAAAGCCGCTGCCAGTCACCGCGAGGGCACTGGTCTGAAGTACAAAGGCGCTGGTCGTACTGATCGTCGGCTGGCGCGCTGGGTCGGGACTCAAGCCGGGATCGGCGAGTTCTGCTGAGATGAAGCCGGTACCCGCCACAATGAGCACCCGACCGGAGGGCAGCAGACTCGCCGTGTGTCGACCGCGCAGCGTAGCTATCGGGTTGATCGTGGACCACGAATTGCTGATCGGATCGAACAGCTCGACCGAGCTGAGATATCCAAGGATGTTCAAGCCACCGACAACGAGCACCTGGGACGACGGCAGCAAGGTCGCGGTATGCGCGTAACGCTGCGTTGCGAGCGGGCTGGCTGCCGACCAGGTGTTGCTTACCGGATTGTAGATCTCGACCGAAGCCGCCACTCCGCTACTGAGCTGGCCACCGGTCACGAGCACTTTCCCGGAAGGCAGCAGCGTTTGCGTATGCGAATAGCGTGCGCTGATGAGCGAACCTGCCGCGGACCACGTATTGCTCGGCGGGTCGTAGAGCTCGCTGGTACCCAAGGCACCGCCGCTTTGACCACCGGCCACGAGCACCTTGCCCGAGGCCAGCAGCGTCGCCTTGTGCAGGTTGCGCGCGGCGGCAAGCGATCCGGCAGACGACCAGGTGTTGGTCCCCGGATCGTACAGTTCGGCCGTGGCTATCGTCGTGGCGGTATTGATTCCGCCAGCCACGAGCACCTTGCCCGAGGGCAACAAGGTCGCCGTGTGCGAATCGCGCGCTGTCGTCATCGAGGCGCCTGCCGACCACGTATCGGTGGCCGGATCGTAAATCGTCGACGACGCGAGCGTGGCTCCGTCGATGTCGCGACCGCCGGCAACGAGCACCTTGCCTGACGGCAGTAGCGTTGCAGTGTGCGAGTAGCGCGCGATGGCGAGCGCGCTGGCCGCGGACCAGGTGTTACCGGCCGGATCGTAGAGTTCCGTGGAGACAAGTCCCGAATTGCCGAGTTGGCGACCGCCAGTGATGAGCACCTTTCCCGACGGCAGCAGCGTCGCGGTGTGCAGGTCCCGTTCGGTGGTTGTCAACGACCCTGCCGCTGACCAGGTAACGCTGGCCGGGTAGAACACCTCGCTGCTGGCGACCGCGCTGCTGCCGTTCAGTCCACCGGTTTGAAGCACCGCGCCGGAAGGCAGCAAGGTCGCGGTGCTGTAGGCGCGTGCCGTTGCGAGGAAACTGGCCGCCGGCGACCACGCATTGCTGGCGGGATCGTACGTTTCTGCCGACAGCAGCGCGCTGCCTCCGCTCACGCCCGCCGCAACGAGCACCTGACCCGAAGGCAACAGGGTTGCCGTATGCACGTAGCGTCCGGCCGCCAGCGAGCCCGCTGCCGACCAGGTATTGGTCGTCGGATCGTAGAGCTCCGCCGCGGCAATGCCGGCGAGGGTACCGGGGCTGCCGCCCACGACAAGCACTTTGCCGGAAGGCAGCACGCTCGCGGAATGCAGACTGCGGGCCGTCGCGAGTGTGGAAGCGGACGACCAGGTGTTGGTGGCCGGATCGTAGATCTCCACCGAAGCCAGAGACCCGGTGCTGTTAGCTCCGCCCGCAACCAGCACCTTGCCCGACAGCAACAGGGTCGCCGTATGCTGGTGGCGTCCGGTCGCGAGCGAGCCGGCCGCGGACCACGCGTTGCTGGCGGGGTCGTAGAGTTCGGCCGACGCGACGAAATTGCTCGCGTTGTCCCTCCCGCCGACGACGAGCACCTTGCCCGAGGGCAGTACCGTTGCCGTGTGGTACCTGCGCGCCTTTGCGAGCGAGCCGCCGGCGGTCCACGTGTTGCTGGCCGGATCGTAAACCTCCGCCGCGGCGACAGAGCCGGTACTGTTTTCGCCACCGGCGACGAGGACCTTGCCGGACGGCAGCAGCGACGCGCTGTGCAGTTGGCGTGCACTCGCGAGCGGGCTGGCAGCGGCCCAGGTGTTGCCGGCCGGATCGTAGAGCTCGACCGAAGCCAGAGGAACGGCGTTGTAACCGCCAGCAGCGAGCACCTTGCCTGAAGCCAACAAGGTTGCCGAGTGGAAGTAGCGGGCGGTCGTCAACGATGCCGCCATCGTCCCGACGCCCGGACCGTAGAGTTCGACCGATGTGAGTGCTCCGCCCGTGCCTTGACCGGCAACGATGAGCACTCGGCTCGACGCGGGCAGCAACGTGGCGGTCTGGTACGTGCGAACGTTTGCGAGCGAGCCTGCCGAGGACCAGGTGTTGCTTGTCGGGTCGTACAGCTCGGCGGAACCCAGGGTGCCGGCGGTACCTGTCCCGCCGACAACGAACACCTTGCCGGACGGCAGCAAGGTGGCGGTGTGGTAGTAGCGCCCGGTCGCCAGTGGGCCGGCAGCGGACCAGGTGTTGGTGGTCGGATCGTAGAGTTCGGCGGAGGCCCGGATACCGGAATTGCTGTTGCCGCCCGCAACCAGCACCTTGCCCGACGGCAGAAGGATCGCGGTATGACGATAGCGTGCGGCGGCGAGCGGGCTCGTCACGGACCACGTATTCGTGGCCGGGTCGTAAATCTCGGCGGAAGCGAGCGCACTGCCGGTCGAGCCCTGGCCGCCGGTGACGAGCACCTTGCCGGATGCCAGCAAGGTCGCGGCGTGGTTGGTGCGCGCGGTCGTGAGAGTACCGGCCGCCGCCCAACCGACGGCGACCGGATCGTAGACCGACCCTTGGGGAAGAACCCCGTCGGTTCCGTTGAAACCACCCACCACGAGCACCTTTCCGGATTGCAGCGAGGTCGCGGTATGGCTTTCGCGTGCCCGGGAAAGCGCCGGAGTTCCCGACCAGGTATTGGTCGTCGGATCGAAGAGTTCGCTCGAGGTTGTGATGGCGCTGCCCGAGATGCCGCCCGTCACCAGCACCTTGCCCGACGGCAGCAAGGTCGCGGTATGGCGTTCGCGTTTCGTCGTGAGCGAGCCGACCGGCGTCCAGGTATTCGCCGTCGGATCGTAGAGTTCGCAGGAGGAAAGATTGGCGCTACCGCTGGTACCGCCGGCGACGAGCACCTTGCCCGACGACAAGGTGGTCGCGGAATGCAGGTAACGGGACTGTGCGAGCGAGCCACCGGCCACGAATCCCGTCGCATGAACCAGCGGAGCTGCCGCGAGCGCGATCAAGCCGATGGCGCAGATCTGCGTACGCGAGGCTCTCGCGGTTGTCGCAGGTGAGCAGTGACCGCGCACGCTGGTAGTGGCGAACAGCCTCAAAAAAGTGCTGACCATCAAGCACAAGCTGTCGTTCGCGGCCTGAAGAATGGCCGCCCAAATGCCGAAACGCACCAGCTCACCACGCGTGCAGGTGCTGAGATTCAAGGAAATTCCTCCAGTAACGAAAAGCCGGCAGCGGACGTCGGCGCGAAAACAAATGGAAGCAACCAGGCTTTCGCGACGGCTCACGGCGCAACGTGCTAAGGCGGCTGAGGACAACAGCGCACAGAGGCGCCCTCGCCTATCAGTCTTGTCGTCGTCGCTGTCGGGACCTTGCCTTCACGGAATCGGTGTCAGGTTCGAAGGGCACTGGCGTGACGCGCACCAGATGACCCTGCACGCGAACGATTTCCCGCGCAGCGGGCCGCGGTAGTATCAGCACTTTGCAGGGTGTCGATCGTCGCTTCACCGCGCGTGGCTCGATGTAGACGGCTGGCGCTGAGTCAGTGCCATTCGCCTCTAACAGGTTGGCGAGAACGGGGAGAAACCCCTTTCTCAATCGAACGGTGCAAGCGGAGCTTGCCCACGTTCTCCGAGAATCAATCGCTTGCGCGATCGACGTCACCCTTCCCGAGTAGATCGCTTACACGATCTACTCTCGGGCGATCCATTCTGGATCGCGCTAGCAGGCTGTTTCTCAACAGCCTGCTAAACCCTTTCTCGTTCACAGCCATCTCAGTCTGAAGGTATCTACGAAATAGGTCGATGCAGACCACCCTTCGATCGCCACGCGCCGTGAAAGATACGTCAGACGACAGTGGGCAACCGGGCGGAGCGTCGGTCGGCGCGCTTCTGCGGCGCCTGTCAGAGCTCATCGACCGGGATGCCAACCGGGCGTATACCCAGGCCGGTATCGTCTTTGAACCGCGTTGGATGGGCGTGCTCAATCTGCTTGCCGTGCGCGGCGCGATGTCGGTGAACGAGCTCGCTGCGGTGCGCGCGATCAGCCATCCGTCCGTCAGCCAGACACGCAAGTCAGGCCTCGTTGCCGAGCATGCCGATCGAGGTGACGGACGGCGGCGGCCATCGCGTTTGTTTTCGAAGGGAGCTGCGCTGGTGGAGACGCTGCAACCGATAGGGTCGGCGCTCGCCGAAACGGCAAAGGCGCTCAATGCTGAGGCAGACGACGTCGTGGCCGGATTTGCGCGGTTGGAACGCGCGCCCGATCGACGCCCCCGGGTCGACCGAGTGCAAGCGAGAGTGAAGGTCGGCGCACGCCGCGGTCCGTCCCGCGTGGCCCGCAATTCAACCGCACGCCAACGGGTACCTGCTATCGATTCCATTGTTCCCCAGCGCGGCACGACATCGCCGAGGCTCGCGATACGCGGTATGGCGCACGCAGCCCGAACCGTTTCCAAGGACTCGCCATGACATCGAACGGCATTCGCGCGCTGGTCGTGATGACCCTGCTGTTGCTATCGCTCAACGTCGCCCATGGCGAAGCGGGCAAGCCACACAGTGGCCCGTGGGGATTCGATCTGGCCGGCATGGATCGAACGGTGAAGCCGGGAGACGATTTCTTCCGCTATAGCGGCGGGGCATGGATGACCAATACCCCCATCCCGCCAGATCGCGCGTCATGGAGTACGTTTTCCATTCTGCGCGCGAATGCCGAGACAGCGGTCACAGCCATTGTCGAAGCGGTCGCAAGCCGGCCGAATCCGGCGGGATCGATCGAACAGAAGATCGCCGATTACTACAACGCGTACCTCGATACGGAAGCCATTGAGAAGGCGGGATTCGCACCGATCCGCGACGACCTGGCCGCGATCGTTGCAGCGCGCTCGCATGAGGATGTCGCGCGCCTCATGGGACGCCGCGACATCGACGTGGGAGGCCCTTTCTCTATCACGCCCTGGCCCGACGCAAAAAATCCGAATCGCTACGCGGTGAACATTGTCCAGTCCGGCCTGAGCCTTCCGAACCGCGACTACTACCTGAAGGACGACGCAAAATTCGTCGAGATACGCCGCAAGCATCACGCCTACATCGAGGCACTGCTGTCGCTGGGCGGCTATCCACAGGCGGCGCGTTCCGCCAAGGCCGTTGCCGCGCTCGAAACGAAGATCGCGACGCTGCACTGGTCCGCGGAGAAGCGCGCCGATCGCGATCTGACCTATCACCCCCGATCGCGGGCCGAGCTGGTGGCGTTCGCGCCGGATTTCCCGTGGCTGGCGACGTTGTCCGCGGCAGAGATCCCGCATCAGGACTTCTTCGTCGTCAAGGAACTCGATGCCATCGGTGAGCTGACGAAACTATTCCGCGCGACACCCGTGAAGACGTGGCGGGCGTACATGACGTTCCAGTACCTCAACGCCATGGCGGATGTGTTGCCGGGAAACCTCGACGACCTTGCATTCGACTTCAACGGCAAGACGCTCTCGGGACAACCGCAGAAGCGAGAGCGCTGGAAACGCGCGACCGTAGCGTTGAATGCCGCGCTAGGCGAAGCCGTCGGCACGCTCTATGTGCGCACCCACTTCAAGCCTGAAGCAAAAGCGCAAGTGGCATCGCTGGTCGAGAACTTGCGTGCGGCCTACCGCACGCGGATCGCGCGTGTGACCTGGATGTCCGAGGAAACGAAGCAAGCGGCATTTCGAAAACTCGATACGTTTCGCGTCAAGATCGGCTACCCGGACACGTGGCGCGACTACTCGACGCTGGATATTCGCTCCGGCGATCCCGTCGGCAACCGCAAGCGCGCGAAAGCATGGGAATGGCGTCGCCGCATCGTACGCCTCGACCAGCCGACGGACCGCGACGAGTGGGGCATGACACCGCAAACCGTGAACGCCTACTACAACGCGTATTTCAACGAAATCGTGTTTCCCGCAGCGATCCTGCAGCCCCCCTACTTCGATGCCGAGGCCGACCCCGCGGTCAACTACGGCGGCATCGGCGGCGTGATCGGCCATGAGATGGGGCACGCGTTCGACGATCAAGGATCGAAGTCGGATGAAAACGGCATCCAGCGCACCTGGTGGAAAGCCGAAGACGTCGCCCACTTCAAGACACTGGTCGCGAGACTCGCGACACAATATTCGCACTTCGAGCCCCTGCCCGGCACGCACCTCAACGGCAACCTGACCCTCGCCGAGAATATCGGCGACAACGGCGGTCTCAGCGTCGCGCTGGAGGCCTATCAGATTTCATTGCGCAACAACGAACCGCCCGTCATGGACGGCTTTTCGGGGCTCCAGCGTTTTTTCCTGTCCTGGGCCCAAACCTATCGCGAGAACATTCGCGAAACGCAACTGCGCGCCAACCTCATCGCCGACCCCCACAGTCCCGCGGAATTCCGCGTCAATGGCGTCGTACGCAATATGGACGCGTGGTATGTCGCGTTCGACGTGAAGCCTGGCGACAAGCTCTATCTCGCGCCTGCAAACCGGGTGCACATCTGGTAGGAGCCATCAGGCAATCAGAGCGTGCAGATGGCCGAATTTGAGCGGCATCCATCATCACGCCCTGACGGCCGCAGATCCATGCGTCGACCGCTCTCATCCGCACAGTGCGGCGCAACGAGATTAGGACACCCCCAATACCGATGCTTCCAACGGGGTGTCCTGAGTTTCCCAGCGCCCATGGGTACAACGCTATGGTTGGCCCGATTTCCCACTCATGAACTTTGGGGTGTCCCGAATTTCGCCGTCCTGAATTTCGCCACGTCGGACCGACCAGGCAAACCTGATGCAGTTGCCGCCGAATCAACGATTGCCGCCTGGACGGGACGGCAGCAGCGTCAACAGCGTGATGACCGTCGGAAAAATAAAGCCCTTCAGGTAGGACAAGGGATGACGCCCTACGGCAAAGGCGACGGGGATATCACCAAAATGCGCCCAGTAGTGGGTTGCAACCAGTACGCCGATGCCCGCCCACATCACCCATAGCGCGCGGCGAAAACCGCACACCACCAGCGCCAGTCCGGCGATGATGACGAGACGGAGCGCCGACTGGATATATTCGTAGGACTTTGGCGTTCCGTTCGCTGTCCTGTCGTAAAGCCCCTCATGGTTGCCGACACCAAGATAGAGGTCGTAGAGGACAGTCAAGTGATAGAAGATCAGCAGGCCGGCAAGCACACCGACGATCATGCGGCGGAGCAGCAGGAAACGGTTTGCAGCGAGCGTTGCAAGAATTGGCATAGGTATAGGAACTCGCTTTTTTTGGCAGTGTGGAAACACGGCGCTGGTCGCGCAAGTACCAGTGGTCATACCACTCGGCCGCCACGCTGCTGCCGGCACGCATGACGCGAGCTTCGGTGCGCCAGCCGGATTGAATGGCGGTTACAGGTCGATGCCGTTGGCAAAGATGACATCGCCCCGACGCCGAGATGGGAACACTCACAATTCGGATTCTTCCGACGCACGCCCCAAACCGTCTGCACGCGCCATTGGGTGTCCTGAATTCTCGGCCATGAGCCGCCGAGGTTCGTTCTATCCCCTGCACTGCGAGATTTCGTCCACGCCGGTGCAGTTTGCGTGTGTCCTCGATGCGCGAGGCGTTGCAGGACGAAATCCTGGATCGCGCACGACCATCCACGAACTCAGCCAGACCGTGGCGTCGTCCCGGCTGGAGGCCCCGGAACCGCGCTCACACTTCGGGATTTCCGAAGCGGTGGCGATCCTCTTGCGCGATGTACGCGGGCTGTTGAGAGCCCATCCCGATACGGGACCGCAAGTCCCGCGCTGCCAGGGCGGCGCGCGCCGCTCCGGCGCTTGAGTCAGGTTTGGAGAACACCGCGCCCGCGGAATGGATCTTCGCTCACACCACGTCGGTGTCGGCATATCCGGGGCGATTCAGGCGTTGGACGCGTCTGGCGCCAACTGCTCGCGCCAGACGCGGGAACCGACACGATGAGCAGAAGCGAGAAAGGCAGAACGCGCTTCATTGCGCGTGGCGGCTACGGACAACAAATGCGGATGAGTGCCGTCATGTGCCGCATATGATTTTCGTGCCGGCGTAGCCGCAGCAGAGCTTGCCGTTGTCATTGACGAGATTTCTGCCGCCGAAGAAGTCGGAATGGCATTGATCGAACTTGCTCATGTCAAAGGTGGTTGCACGAGTTTTGCCGTTCGCTTCTCGGCAGTCTGCCTTCAGCGTGCAGCCATCGAGCACTACATTGCTGCAGGAATTCCAGAAGCTGAACGTTGTCGTATGCGGCGGCAACGAGCAGCCATCGACAGCCGTGGTGGATAGTGGCGGCATCCCGCCAGTCGCTTTTTCCTCGGCAATTGCAGGACCGACGAGCAGGCCCGCGACCATAACGGACAGCAGCAGGTTTTTCATGGAGGATCCTTCGTCTGAAGCCGCTGGAGCGGCGGGAACGTCCCGGTCGCAGCATTGCGATCGCGACGGCTTTCTTCCCCCTGAATTTCGGACACCCATTCATGCGGCGCGTGCTCGCTAGAACCGCTCAGCGCTGGGTAGCCGAGCGTCGCGCGGACTGGGCGGGCGGCCTGGGACACCCACCGTTCGAGCGCACGGAATCCGCGCTACGGCGAGTCTACGTCAATATTCTTCTTGCAGACATCTGCCGCTTTCGCCACTTTTTTGACGTTGTCCTCGTTGGCACCATAAGGGACAAATGCGCGCCTGGCAGCGCCAGCCGCCGAATGAACAATCCACTCGTTGCCGCCAATCAGCAGCCGGGTTTTGCAGCCTGAATCTACGGCGCACACACCGTCTCACCGAAAGCCGGCGCTTTTACACCCAGTTTTTGTGCGGCGCCACATGCCAATTTCCGGCGGCAGCGCGGGGAGCCGCGAGGCGCGCCGGTCCCGCGCCGGTCCGCTGGCACGCACACCGTTCGCCACCCTTTTCGCCGTTCCGGGGGCGACTTCATGCAAAGGGATTTGTCATGGAAAGTCGGTCTGCAGTGGGCGGTAAGGGAAAAGGCGCCAGTCCTGTGTGTGCACTGCGACGAAGCCTGGCTCGACCGCAGCGAATGGCGGTTGCTCGACCGCCTCGCGCTGGCCGACAAGCTGACCCTCGTGTTCACCCAGCCGTGGCAGAACCTCGTGCGCTCCACCGAGGCCGAACGCCGCGCCGAGCAGCTATGGATCGAACGTCTCGGCGACGACTACGTGCGCGCGCAGGTGATCCGCGAATGGCTACGCAGCGCCACGCAGGTGCGCGAGATTCTCGCCTAGGTCAACGAGGTACGCGACGATATCCCGCTATAGCGCTCGCAACACCTTGGTGAGGACCGCTTGCCGGCAACACAGCGGGAACTGCGACGACCGGGTCAACACCTGCCGCCACGATCCCAGCTGCATCGTGAGGACCTTTCCGCACCGGCTCAAACCGGCCCGGGCGGTCCCTTGAGCTCGATGGTGTTGCCTTCGATATCGCTCAGGTACAGCGACGGGCCTGCGCCCTCGGCACCGTAGCGCGAGCCGTAGTCCCCGGGCTCGACGCCGTGCGTCAGCAGATGCGCGCGAATGGCGGTGAGATCGAACGGGTCGACGCGCAGGCAGAAGTGGTCGAGGTTGCGGCCCTCGTCGCCGGGCGCGGCACCGCCAAGGCGTCCGAGCTTGCCCTCGACCGTGATGATGTCGATCAGCGACGCGCCGGCGCGCAGTTGCACGAGGCCAATCGCTTCCTGGCGCTTCTCCACACGGCAACCCAGCACCTCGCAGTAGAAGCGCACGAGCGCATCCTGGTCGCGGGCGCGCAGCACGAGATGATCGATTTCACGAATACGAAAAGGCGTCATGGGAGCCTTCGGACAGCGGTTGGATATTCGGCGACCGCGGCTGCGCGCTCGGCGAATCGGGAGGTATGCGGTTTCGTCGATGGTGCCGCGCACTATCTGCGCGATAGTGCGCGGCGTCACGTTGCAGTTACCTATGCCGACGAACGGGCGGCACCGGCGTGCATCCGTTGCGGTGGATCGCGCAGGATGCAGAACGCACCACGCGCGCGCCCCGCAACGTCATCAGGCAAACGGATCGCGCAGGATGATCGTGTCGTCGCGATCGGCACCGGTCGCGACCAGAGCGAGCGGACACTCGGCCAGTTCCTCGACCGCGCGCAGGTAGGCGCGCGCTGCAGGGGGCAGCTTGGAGAACTCGCGCACGCCCGAGGTCGGCTCTTGCCAACCCGGGAATTCGAGGTACACCGGCTTGCACTCGTCCCAGCCGGCGGCGTCGAGCGGCGCGAGCGTGCGCTGCTTGCCGCGATACTCGTAGGCGATGCATACCTTGATCGTGGGCAGGCCGTCGAGCACATCGAGCTTGGTGATGGCCAGGCCCGAGATGCCGTTGATCTGCACCGCGCGCTTGAGCGCGACGAGATCGATCCAGCCGCAGCGGCGCGGCCGCCCGGTGGTGGCTCCGAATTCGTTGCCACGCTTGCGCAGCAGTTCGCCCATGTCATCATTGAGTTCGGTGGGGAACGGACCGCCGCCGACACGCGTCGCGTAGGCCTTCGCAATGCCGAGCACATAGTCGATATCGCGGGCACCGACGCCGCAGCCCGCGTACGCGCCGCCGACCGTGGTGTTGGACGAGGTCACGTACGGATAGGTGCCGTGGTCGATGTCGAGCAGCGAACCCTGCGCGCCTTCGAACAGGATCTTCTTGCCGGCCTTGCGCAGGTCGTAAAGAATGGTCGAGACGTCATCGACCATCGGCTTGACGTAGTGGCCGAAGCTCAGAGCGTCGTCGAGCACTTTCTGGTAGTCGACGGTATCGGCCTTGAGCCAGTGCTCGAGCACGAAGTTGTGATAGTCGACCGCGTCGCGCAGCTTGTCGGCGAGCTGGTCCGGATAGAACAGGTCGGCGACGCGGATGCCACGGCGGGCCACCTTGTCCTCGTAGGCCGGGCCGATGCCGCGCCCCGTGGTGCCGATGGCCTTGGCGCCAGAGGCTTTCTCGCGCGCCTGATCGACGGCGATGTGGTACGGCATGATCAGCGGTGTCGCCGGCGAGATCTTGAGGCGCGAACGCACGTCGACGCCGTTGGCCTCGAGTTCGCCGATCTCGGTCTGCAGTGCCGCGGGCGACAGCACCACGCCGTTGCCGATCAGGCACAGCGCCTCTTCGCGCAGGATTCCCGACGGAATGAGGTGGAGCACGGTCTTCTTGCCTGCGATGACCAGGGTATGACCGGCGTTATGGCCGCCCTGGAAGCGCACGACCGCGCCAACGTCTTCGGTCAGCAGGTCGACGATCTTGCCCTTGCCTTCATCGCCCCACTGGGCTCCGAGGATGACGACTGATTTGCCCATGGCTGTACATTCCTCAAACTGGAAACATGAAGACGCCCGCGTTCGCGACGAACGCAGGCGCCGGAAATCCGCGGCGTCGATGGCCGCCGGGCGGTCCTTCCCTGGAGCGCTCGTGAAACTAGAACACGCGCCGCACCAGCTGCAGGGCGAGCAGGCCTACCGCGACCATGACCGCACCGGCGATGCGCAGATCGCGCTCGCTCAGGTTCTGCAGCAGGTCAGCCATGCGTTTCCACACGGCCGGCAACGCCAACAGAAACAAACCCTCGACGACCAGCACCAGGCACAGCGCCGCGTTGAGATCCTCCACTGATTACTTGCTGTCGCCGAAATAGCGGAACAGCTCGGACTTCGGGTCCAGCAGCAATACGCCATTGCCGTTACGGAACGACTCGCGGTAAGTCTCCAGACTGCGCGTGAACGCATAGAACTCCGCGTCCTTGCCGTAGGCCTGGGCGTAGATTTCCGCTGCCTTCGCGTCGCCTTCGCCGCGCACCGACTGAGCCGCCTTGTTCGCCTCGGCCAGCAGCACCTGGCGCTGGCGGTCGGCGTCAGCCTGGATCGTTTCGCCGGCTTCCTTGCCGCGCGCGCGCAGGTCGTTGGCAACCTGGGACCGCTCAGCGCGCATGCGATCGTAGACGGACCCAAGCACCGTGCCTTCTTCCGGAAAGTTGATGCCCTTGATGCGCACATCGACGATTTCGATGCCGAGCGAACTGCGCGTCGCCTGGTTGGCCTTGTCGCGCACGTGCGAAGTGATGTCGACGCGGCCGTCGGCGATCAGCTCATGCAGCGGTCGCGCGTTGAACTCGAAGCGCAGCGCGTCCTTGACGATCGGTGTCAGGCGCAGGGTCGCCTGGTCCTCGGCACCACCCGAGGCGCCGTAGAAGAGGGTGACGTCGTCGATCTTCCACTTGACGTAGAAGTCCACCAGCACGCTCTTTTTTTCCGAGGTGAGGTAGCGCTCCGGCTTGGTGTCCAGGCCGAGGATGCGCTTGTCGAAGCGCAAGACCTGCTGCACGAACGGCAGCTTCCACTGCAGGCCGGGGTCGTAGCCGGCACGAACGATGCGACCGAACTGCAGCAGCAGCGCGGTCTCGCCTTCGCGCACGATGAACGTCGAATTGACACCGAGCAGCAACAGCAGCGCGGCGATCAGGGCGGCAAAGGACTTCATTGCTGGGCTCCCGGCGTGGCACGGTTGGCATCGTCGGCGGATCGCAGCAACACGCCGGCACCCGGCGAGAAGCTGGTCGCGGCCGGCACGAGCCTCTCCATGGGCAGGTTGATCAGATTACGGCCGTTGGTCGAATCGAGCACCTTGACGTTGTCCTTGAGCACCTGCTGCATCGTTTCGAGATACAGGCGCTTGCGCGTGACGTCCGGCGCAGTCTTGTACTGCGCCACGAGCTGATTGAAGCGATCGGCATCGCCTTCGGCACGGGCGATGCGTTCCGCGCGATAGCCTTCGGCCTCGGCCTTGATGCGCGCGGCCTGGCCACGCGCCTCGGGCACGACCTTGTTCGCATAGGCCTGCGCCTCGTTCTCCGTCTGCTGCTTGTTCTCGCGCGCATTGGTCACATCGTCGAACGATTCCTTGACCTCATGCGGCGGCGCGACCGACTGGAAGTTCACCTCGGTCACGGCGATACCTGCGTCATAGGAGTCCAGCGTCGTCTGCAGCACCTTCTTGGTTTCGGCGACGAGCTCGGAGCCCTGCCCCGACAGGATCGTGTCCATCGCGCTGCCGCCGATGCCCTGGCGCACGGCGCTTTCGGCCGCGTGCTTGATGGTGGGATCTTCGACATCCTTGACGTGGAACAGGTACTTCTGCGCATCCGAGACCTGGTACTGCACGTTGAAGTCGATCTGGACGATGTTCTCGTCCTTCGTGAGCATGCGCACGCTGTCGGCGAGCAGTCGCACGTCCTTGATCTTGACCTTGGTCACGGTCTCGATGGGGCGCGGCCACTTGAGGTTGAAACCCGGGCTCATGACACGGGTCTTCTTGCCGAAGCGCTGCACGACGCCGACGTCGCGCGCATTGATCACGCTCCAGCTGTCCAGTGCAACCCAGGCCAGCAGGATCGCGACGACGGCGATCAGAACGCCGATGGAGCCAGTGTTGCCGCCACCGCCACCCCCACCGCCGCTGCCAGTGCCGCCGCCGAACAGGGATGCGAAACGCTCGCGCAGGCGGCGCAGCATGTCCTCTATATCCGGGCCTTTCTGGTTGCCCCGCCAGGGATCGCGTTTGCCCGGCTCATTCCATGCCATGAGTTGACCTCGTGATTGTCGTGCCGTCGCCGGCGCGCCGTTGGGTGTTAGCTGCAGCTTCGTGGGAAATACGGTTGTCCGGTCGGCAACCGCGGTGGACGCACGCAGGGCGTGGTCGGGACGGATTGCGGCAGGATTGTACCGGACGAAATCGACGATCGGACACGCCCGCGATCCGGCAGGACGTCCGGACCTGCCGACATGCGCCTCGGTTGTCGGAGCCGCCGTGCGTCAAAGGGATGTCCAGATGCCTGCGCAGCAGCCATCTGGCCGGTTTGTGGGGATAAGGTGCTGAGTGCAAAGCGCGACACCGCCCGTTCCTGTTCAGAACGTCCTGAAGAACCGAGGTCTAGATCGGGACAGCGCCGCCAGACTCAAGGGCCGAGCCCCTGGCAGACCGCGAAAGGCCAGGTTTACGGCGTCAGTCTTCGCTGTCGACCGGTGCCAGCAGTGCGCCGAGGGCCTTGCGCAAATAGCTGCCGTCCCCGTCGGACAGGCCGAACAGGTAGTGCAGCCGCTCGCGCGGCGCATCGAGTGCGAGTTCCCAGCCACCGCCGTCTGCAGCGCTCTCGCCGCCGACGACTCCGGCCTCGTAGAGGCGCGCGCGCAGGCGCCCTTGCGCCGGCGCGACGTGCAGGGCGACGCGGATGCGGTCGCGGCCGATCTGGTCGACGATCGCATCACGCAGCAAATCGATACCAATGTCCTGCGCCGCCGAAATCCACACGCGCGGCTGCTGTCCGCCATCGACGTCATCGCGACGCGGCTGCGCGCCGTCGATAGTGTCTATTTTGTTGAACACCTGCAGCTGCGGCACATCTTCCGCGCCGATCTCCGCGAGCACCGTGGCTACGTCAGCCATGCGCTGCTCGCGCTCCGGATCGGCCGCGTCGATGACGTGCAGCAGCAGGTCGGCGTCGCGCGTCTCGGACAGGGTGGACTGGAACGCCGCGACCAGGTCGTGCGGCAGATCGCGGATGAAACCGACCGTATCGGCCAGCACGAACGGCCCGCAGGGCAGCCCGTCGATACGGCGCAGGGTCGGGTCGAGGGTGGCGAACAGCTGGTCGGCGGCATAGACGCCGGCGCCGCTGAGACGATTGAACAGGGTCGACTTGCCGGCATTCGTATAACCGACGAGGGCCACCAGCGGTACCGCGTTGCGCACGCGGCTGCGCCGGGTCTGCTCGCGTTGCTGGGCAGCCTTGTCGAGGCGCTCCTGCAACAGCTGAATGCGCCCGCGCAGGTAGCGCCGGTCCAGTTCCAGCTTGGTTTCGCCGGGGCCGCGCAGGCCGATGGAGCCGCCGCGCTGGCTGTCCAGACCGCTCCAGCCACGCACCGCGCGCGTGGCCATGTGCTTGAGCTGGGCCAGCTCGACCTGCAGCTTGCCTTCGTGCGAGCGGGCGCGCAGCGCGAAGATATCGAGGATCAGTCCAGTGCGGCCGATCACGCGACATTCGCAATATTTTTCCAGATTGCGTTCCTGCACCGGGCTCAGCGCGTGATTGACCAGGATCAGATCGGCCTCGCTGGCGAGCTTGAGCTCACGCAATTCCTCGACCTTGCCAGTCCCCAGAAGAAAGCGCGCGTTGGGCTTGTCCACGCGCGCCAATACGCGGGCGACGACACTGGCGCCGGCGGACGCGGCCAGCTCCGCGAATTCCTGCAGGCGCGCGTCGACATCGCTGTCGCCTGATCGGCTGGTCTGGACGAGCACGGCGCGCTCGCCCTTGGCTGCCCGGTCAAACAGGGCCGTCAACCCTCGCCATGGTCGGCGTGATCGGTTTCGCCGGCTTCGCCGCCGTGGCCCTGGTGCGGTTCGCCGAGGCGAACGTTGCGGCTGGGCACCACGGTGGAGATCGCATGCTTGTAGACCATCTGGCTGACGGTATTGCGCAACAGCACGACGAACTGGTCGAACGATTCGACCGTGCCCTGCAGCTTGATGCCGTTGACGAGATAGATCGACACCGGCACACGTTCACGGCGCAACGCGTTCAGAAACGGATCCTGCAGCGACTGCCCTTTTGACATTGGTGTTCTCCTAGATCGAACCGGAAAAAAAGCAGCAGGGAATGCGCCCCGTAAACCCGGCGCCCCGGTCCAAGTGCCCGATCTTAACCCGTCTTGAATGCGCCGAGAACGTCGACTGCGTTATGAGAAGCACACGCCGTCGTCCGCGCCGAGAAACAGCTGAACGGCACTGCGGGCGCGTGCGTACAGATCCTCCCGCTCGGGGTCGAGCCAGCGCGCGTCGATTTCGGCGCGTAGCATGGTGATCTGGCGCTTGGCCAGCTGACGCGTCGCGAAGATGCCGCGGTCGCGCAATTCCACTCGGGAAAACCCGCCATCGAGGTATTGCCAGACCTGGCGGTAACCCACGGCGCGCAAGGCCGGCAGGTCCGCGTGCAGGTTGCCGCGCGCGCGCAGACCCTGCACCTCCTCGATCAGGCCGCCGGCAAGCATGGCGTCGAAGCGCTCGGCGATGCGGGCATGCAGCGGCGCGCGCTCGACCGGCACCAGCGCCAGCTTGAGCAGACGAAAGGGCGGTGGCTCGACCCTGCCCTGCTGCAGTTCGCTGAGCGCACGTCCGCTCAAGGCCATCACTTCCAGCGCGCGCAGCACCCGCTGGGTGTCGCTGGCGCGGATGCGGCTCGCGGCGAGTGGATCCTGCCGAGCCAGCCGTGCATGCAGGGCGAGCAGCCCGTCTCGCTCCAGTTCTGCCTGCAGCAGTTCGCGCTGGCTTGCGTCCGCCGCGGGCAGGTCGGAGAACCCGCGCATCAGCGCACGGAAGTACAGGCCGGTGCCGCCAACCAGCAGCGGTACGCGACCGGCCGCGGTGATCGACGCCATCTCGCGCAGCGCGTCGTGGCGGAACTCGCCGGCGGAATAGGGTTGGTCCGGTTCACGGATATCGATGAGGCGATGCGGATGACGCGCGAGCGTGGCCGCGTCCGGCTTGGCGCTGCCGATATCCAGGCCACGATAGACCAGGGCCGAATCGACGCTGACGAGATCGAAGGGAAAGCGCTCGGCCAGCGCGCACGCCAGCGCGGTCTTGCCCGAGGCGGTAGGCCCCATCAGGAGTACGGCAAGCGGGCGAGGATCACGGGTGGGCATCGCAGGATTGTAGCGGCGCTCACGTCACGGTGGTGTCGACACGCGACACGGGAAATCGGATATACGAGCCGTAAAACACAGAAACTTTGTATCAATAGATACAAAGCATGACGAGGCTTCTGCACGGACGGGACCGCGCCTGCCGCGCGCCTGTCGGTTCGCAACGGCGAGTCGCATCTCGCGCGCCAGCGGGACGGCATGGGCGTGCGAAGCCCCTAGCAGGTTGTTGAGCAAGGGGAGAAACCCCTTTCTCAATCGAACGGTGCAAGCGGAGCTTGCCCACGTTCTCCGAGAATCAATCGCTTACGCGATCGACTCTCGTGCGATCCATTCTGGATCGCGCTAGCAGGCTGTTTCTCAACAGCCTGCTAGAAGCATTTGCCCCGCAATGCAACCACGGCCGCCGTCCGATGCACTGCGGCAGCGCGGGGAAGCGCTGCCGCCGCGATGGCCGTGACGCGGGAAACGACTGGCGCGCGGCCCGGGTCGGGGTCACGCGGCGCTCAGCGCGCGACGCCCATTTCCCTGAGCAGATTCTGCGCGCCGTCGATCTTGTCCATCACCCAGAGCATGTAGCGCACGTCGACCTGGATGGAGCGCGTCAGCTTGGTGTCGAAGATCCAGTCGCCGCTGATGCTGTCCCAATTGCCGTCGAAGGCCAGGCCGACGAGACGCCCTTGCGCATCGAGCGCGGGCGAACCGGAGTTGCCGCCGGTGATGTCGAGGTCAGCGAGGAAGTTGACCGGCAGCGCGCCGCTCTTGCCCGAGGCGTAACTGCCGTAGTCACGCGCGACCAGCGCCTTGTATTCGTTTTCCGGCGTGTCGAACGGCGCTTTGCCCGTGGTTTTCGCGACGATGCCGTCACCGCTCGTGAACGGCGTGAACTCCGCGCCATCTTTCTTGAAACCCTGCACCTGGCCGAAGGTCACGCGCAGCGAGCTGTTGGCATCCGGGTAGACTGGCTGATTCAGCGACAGGTTGTACGCAATCATGGCCTGCATGTAGCGCGGACGCAGGCGCAGTTCGTCGCCGGTGCGCTGCTTGCGCGCCTGCTCGATCGCCAGCAGTTCCGGCATCAGCGCGACCATGAACTTCAGGCCCGCGTCGTCCGCCGCTTCGATCTCGCTGCGCGTGGCCTTGAACCACTTCAGGCGCTCCTCGACCCGGGTCAGCGTCGTGGCGGCGTAGAGCGCGTCGACCTGCCTGACCAGCGCTGCATCGTCGCCGGCCGCGGCGCCAAGCCACGTGTCCAGCGCGGCGATGCGCTGTTCGGCCGGCAGCTTCACGTAACCGCGCAGGAAATGCACGAACAGTTCGCGGTCGACGGCCGGATCCATGCGCCGTTCCCACTGCTTGAGGGTGCCCTCGATCTTGGCCTCGTCTCGGGTCTGGAAACCCTGCTCGCGCTGCAGGTCGGGCTTGGTGCGTTCGATCGCCGTGCGGTAGATCTGGTATGCGGAATTGTATAAGCCGGTGCGGTTGAGATAGCCCAGCACCAGGTCGCGGTCGCGCACCGCGCGCTGCTGCGCGAGCACGCCGCGCAGCTCGACGATGTTGCCGGCCAGCACGGCGGTCTCGCCGCCCTGGGCCTGCAGCCATTGCGTCAGCGCATCTTCCTTCGCGGCCTTGACCGCCACCGCGCGCGCCTTGGTCAACCCTTCCAGCTGGCCGCGGAAATTCTTCAAATAGTTGTTGTAGCCCGCGACGCCACTGGCGTACTTGACGGCCACGGCCGGATCCTGGGCGCCGGCGCGATTGATGATGCCGAGGATCTCTTCGTACCAGCGGATGTTGGTCGGGTACTGCCATTCGATCGCGTCGCGCGCCTCTTCGGCCAGGCGATAGCGGTTGGTACGGCCCGGATAGCCGGCGACCATGACGAAATCGCCCGCTTCGAGACCGGCCGCGTTGACCGGCAGGACGTGTTTGGGCTTGAACGGCACGTTGTCCTTCGCGTACGGCCTGGAGCTGCCGTCCTTGGCGACGTAGGCGCGCAGGAAGCTGAAATCGCCCGTGTGACGCGGCCACATCCAGTTGTCGACGTCGCCGCCGAACTTGCCGATCGCCGACGGTGGCGCGTAGACCAGGCGCACGTCCTTGATCTCGCGCTGACGCACCAGCTGGAAGCTGTAGCCGCCATGGAAATTGTATACATCACACTTGATGCCAGGTTTTTCGCATTTCGCGACAGCGGCCTTCTGCGCCTTGTCGATCGCGTTGTAGCGTTCCAGGCCGCCGACCTTCGGATCGATCCTGCCGACGATCTCGCGCGTGATATCGCGGATCTCGTCGGTCACGTAGACACGCTGATTCGGATCGCCCGGCAGTTCATCCGCCTGGCTGCGCGCGAGAAAGCCGTCCTTGATCAGGTTTTTTTCCGCGGTGGAGTTGTACTGGATGGCACCGTAGGCGCAATGGTGGTTGGTCACGACCAGTGCTTGGGCCGAGACGAACGACGCGGTGCAGCCGCCGATGCTGACCACGGCGCCCATGGTCGGACCGGTCAGATCGGTCAGGCGCGACGGGTCCAGTTCGAGGCCGCGCTGCTTGAGCTGGCCGGCGATCGCGGGCAACTGGGCCGGCTGCCACATGCCTTCGTCGGCGGTGGCGAGGGTGGCGAAGCAGGCGGCAACGGCAGTGGCGATGACTCGGCGCACGGGCAAGGCTCCCAGGAAGTGAGGTCGGCAAGAGAAAGGCGCGACGGCGGCAGAGACTTCCCGAGCCTGGCGGACGCCGAACGCAACGTTGCGTTATGCCGCAGCCCGCCGCCGCCGGCCAGCGCCGGAAGTCATGGCGACGCGCACACGGTCTGAGTGCCGGCTTGCGGCCCATCGGTGCCAAACTTCGCGCCATGAATGCAATCCAGGAACTCGCCGCGCGTCTGCGGCAGGCACGCCGGGTGCTGGTACTGACCGGTGCCGGCATCTCGGCCGAATCCGGCATCGCGACGTTTCGCGACGCGCAGGGCGGCCTGTGGGCGCGCTTCCGGCCCGAAGAACTGGCCACGCCGGAAGCATTTCGCCGCGACCCGGCACTGGTCTGGCGCTGGTATGCGTGGCGACGTGAGCAGGTCGCGCAGGCACAACCCAACGCCGCGCACTACGCCGTCGCGGAACTCGCGCGCCGCGTACCGACGGCGCTGGTCACGCAGAACGTCGACGATCTGCATCAGCGCGCGGGTTCGATCGACGCGATCTGCCTGCACGGATCCATCACGCGCACGCTGTGCTCGCTGACGCGCCGGGACATCGACGCCGACTGGCTGGCCGCGAATCCCGGAGAACCGCCGCGCTCGCCGCACCACGCCGACGGGCTGGCCCGGCCCGGCGTGGTCTGGTTCGGCGAAAACCTGCCGCCGGACGCCCTGGATCTCGCCAGTGAAGCGGCGCGGGCCTGCGACGTGGTTCTCGCCGTCGGCACCTCGGCCATGGTCTATCCTGCGGCGGGACTGCCGTCCATCGCGCAGCAGCACGGCGCGTGGTTTGCGGAAATCAATCCGCAGGCCACGCCGCTGACGCCGCAGGCCGATCTCGTGATCGCGGCACCGGCCGGGATCGCCCTGCCGGCCGCGCTCACCGCCTGGAAGGAGAGCTGACATGAAGCCTGCCCTGTTGTGGCTGTGCCTGATCGCCGGCACCATGCTGCTGTCGGCCTGCGCCGCGCGCCCCGTCGTGGTCGCCGGCGCTCCGGTAACGGCGGCGCTGCCGTCTGACGTCGCGGCCGAACCCGAACGCTATCGCGGTGCCGAGGTGATCTGGGGCGGCATGATCCTCGCCGTCGAAAACCGCGAGACCCAGACCGAAGTGACTGTACTGGCCTATCCGCTCGATACGGCACAGAGGCCGGTGCCGGCAGCCGGTACGCGCGGCCGCTTCATCATCGTGCTGCCGGGCTATGTGGAGCGGCACGACTATCCCGACGGCCTGTTCGTGACGCTGAACGGCCGCCTGGCCGGCACGCGCGCGGGCCAGGTCGGCGCACACGATTACGTATTCCCGCTGGTCGAGGCTGCGCATGTGCACCGCTGGCCGCCGGGCTTCCAGTTCGACCGTTCGCAATGGCATTTCGGCGTCGGCATCGGCGTCCGTATCCGCTGATTTCTCTGCAAAAAGGACCCGTCGTGAATCTGCTGCCGCTGCTCGTGCTCGCCTTCGCCATGTTGCCCGGTATGGCAACCGCCGAGGAACTCGCTGGACTGTTTCCGGCATTGACGCGCCTGAACCTCACCAACGAAGGCGTGACCGTGCTGTATCCGCGCGAGCGCAGCGAAACCGCGACGGCGCCGGCCTGGCTCAAGGAATACGAGGCCGCCGGCATCTACGCATCGGCACCGCTGACCCTGCGCCTGGGAACGCTGCCGGCGATGACCCTGATCTGCGATTCAGGGCCGAGCGCCGATCCGAGCTGCCGCCTCCTGCCCGATCCGGCCAAGGCCGAGCAGGACGTGTTCCAGGCCGCCGGCACGCAGTTCGCGTTCCTGCCAGAGGCGCGAATCGTCGTTGCTGGCCACAGCAACAATTTCTACGACCAGCGCAAGGTATACGTGTGGAAAGGCGGCCGCTTTGTCGAAGTGCCGCAGCCGCTGCGCCATGTCGGCATCGGCGGAACGCTAAAGCAGGCCGTCACGCTGCGCCGGGCACCCGGCGCCGGCGCGGCGGCTCTCGGCGTCACACTGGCGGCAGGCTCGCGCGTGACTGTGCTGCTCAACGACAACAGCCACGTCGACGAGGCAGGCCAGAACCCGGACTACCTGCTGCTGACCGCCGAGGGCATTGTGGGCTGGGCCCATCTGCCGGGCCAGCCCGACGGCAGCACGGCGATCGATGGGCTGTATTTCCGCGGCGACTGAGGCCTTGCAACGATACCCGCGAACGCAGCTCCGGGTTCACTCCCGATCGAGCGCTGCTTACGAGCAGGAAACCAGTGACGAGAAGCGGGAAATGAGCCAGCGGCCCAGGGCTCGCCCACGCGCACTGTTTTCTCGCTCCTCTCGCCTCTTTCGCGCTAATCGCGGCTGTCGGGTTCGAAGAAACACCAGCGCACGTCGGGGAATTCGGCACGGAACGCCGCCTCGACGCGGTTGATGTCCTCGATCATGTCGCGCGGCGCGAGATAGCGCGCCATCTCGGCCTTGATCGCAACCATCACGTCGGGACCCATCTGCAGGGTCAGCAGGTTGTAGACCTGCTTGACCTCCTCGCGCGCGCCGAGGAACTTCAGCATCGCTGCCTTGGTGCGCGGTTCGACGCCCTGGCCGATCAGCAGCGCCTTGACTTCGACCGCGATGAAGACCGCGATCACGATCAGCAGCACGCCGATGCCGATCGAGCCGATCGCGTCGTACATGGGATTGCCGGTCGCCATGGTCAGCAGCACCGCGATCAGCGCGAACGCGAGGCCGAGCAGCGCGGCCAGATCCTCGCCGAAGATCACGATCAGCTCGCTCTGACGGCTGTCGCGGAACCAACGCCAGAGACTTTGCGAGCCGCGCGCCTTGTTCACTTCGTTCAGGCAGCCCCACATCGACAGCGCCTCGGCGATGATGCCGAATGTCAGCACGCCTACCGCAAGCCAGGCCCATCTCAACGGCTCGGGATGCTGCAGCTTGTGCAGGCCTTCGTAAATCGAAAACATCCCGCCGACGCTGAACAGCATGAGCGCGACGAGGAACGACCAGAAGTAGATCGCCTTGCCGAAGCCCAGCGGAAAGTCGGGCGATGGCGGCGCCTTGGCGCGCTTGAGGCCGAGCAGGAGCAGGCCCTGGTTGCCGCAGTCGGCGAGCGAGTGCACGGCCTCCGCCAGCATCGAACCCGAACCGGTAAGAATCGCGGCCACGAGCTTGGCGACAAAAATCGCGAAGTTCGCAAACAGGGCATAAAAAATCGTCTTTACCGAATCTGCTTTACCCGCCATCTGCGCAATTCCCCTAAGGACGTTGTCAACAAGCTATTGGAGCGTCGTTCCTGCGACACACCAAATTCCCACAAATATATTTCTATCCATAGCAACCAAAAACCGACGCCGCCCTTGGGTCGCACACCAGGCCCGTGTCTCACGGCCACGACAATCGAATGCCGTGTCACCGCTGCGCCGCGCACCCGATCTCCACGACCCCGGCCAACCCCACATGTTGGCCGTCTACCGACGGAACCTGCGGTCCCAGGCAATCATTCTTTGTCCGCTCGATTCACGGGTGCTCCGGAAGCGAAGCCTGCGGCCCTATCGAGGACTTGCGCAACGCTGCCGGCAGCCGACGGAGTCTACCATTCCGCCCACCCCATCCCTGGAGCCAACCGCCATGTCCAATGTCGTCATTCGCAAGAGCACGCCGGTCCTTTTTGTCGACGCCATCGAACCCAGCCTCGCGTTCTGGCGGGACCGCCTGGGCTTCCAGGTCACGGTCGAAGTCCCCCACGGCGACACACTGGGCTTTGCGATCCTCATGAACGAATCGGTGGAGATCATGCTGCAGAGCGCGGCTTCGCTGGAAGCCGACGCTGCGCCCTATGCGCGCGAGTTCGACGGTGATAAGTCCTGGCTGTTCGTCGAGGTCGATGATCTTGCCGTGGTCGAGGCGGCGCTGGACGGCTGTGAGATCGTGCTGGAGCGGCGCACCACCTTCTACGGCGCGCAGGAAACCGGCTACCGCGAACCCGGCGGCCATTTCGTCACGTTCGCGCAGTTCGCCCGCTGAGGGTCAGGCACCCGTCTGGGCGAGCAGGAAGCGTGCCTTCGACGCCAGTTCACTGCGCGGACACTGCTGCGCGATGAGCAGCAGACGCGCGCGCCACTCGGGCGATCCCTCGCGGGCGCGTTGTGCGAGCTGCCAGCACAGTTCGGCGAGGCCCGGCGTGTCGGCCGCGCTCGCGGCCAGCTCGCGCAGCAGCAGTTCGGCATCCGCGTCGGCCCCGATACGCAGCCAGGCGCGCGCGAGCTGCAGCTGCTGCGGCGCTGCCAGCTCGATGCCGGCGGCGTCGAGCTTGCGGTAGTCGTCCAGTACCTGCTTGACCTTGCGCGCCGCAGCCGCATCGGCCAGCGGCAGATCGAGCACGCGCTCCACGGCGCGGCGGGCCGCCGCTGGCTGGTTGGAATAGCGCGCACAACGATACAGCGCGATGCGCACGTCGAGCGATGGCGGGCCTTCCCGGTCCAGCGGTTCAAGCAGCGCCCGCGCAGGCGCGGTTTCGAGTCGCCCCAGATGCTGCAGGGCGCGGTCCAGCGTATCGCCCCGGGCCTTGGCCTGATCGGCCTTCTCGTCTTCGTCGAGGAAATCGCGCCGCTCCCAGCCCAGCGCACGCACGCCGGCGGCAAGCAGCGCACCGCTGACGATGCCGCCGGCATGCGCGTCGAAGCCGACCCCGGCGTCAGCGTTCGCCACCAGGTTGAACAGCTCCCAGCCCAGCCAGAACGGCAGCAGCCACAGCGCCGCGATGCGCGAATAGCCGAACACGACGAAGGCCCACCAGAACACACGCACCTTGCGCAGTCCCCACAGCACGCAATACGCACCCATCAGGCCCGCGATCGCGCCGGAGGCACCGAGCATGCCGCCGACATCGCCCCAGCGGTAGGCCAGCGCCACGAACGCGGCGCCGCAACCGGCGAGCAGGTAGACCGCGAGAAACAGGCTCGCGCCGAGCGCACCCTCGACCAGCAGACCGAGCACGACGAGAAAGATCATGTTGCCAAGCAGATGGCCGAAGTCGCCGTGCAGGAACATCGAACTCAGCACGCGGCCGGGGTCTATCTGCGAATAACGCAGCAGATGACGCTCCTTGAACTGACGCTGCCACAACCGCTCGAATTCGGTGCGCTGCTCCTTCCAACCCGCATGACGCGGGTCCTGCGGCGTGATCAGGATATTGGCGTTGAGCGCCTGCACGAATGCGTCGTCGCTCTGCAGCACCTGCGCGGTGAGGGCGCTCGAATCCTCGTCCAGGTGCTCCAGCAGTGCTTCCCGCCGCGCCTGCGGATGGGCCTGCAGCCACTCGCGGTACAGCGGCAGTTCGATGCGGCCGAGACCCGCTTCGCCGTAGAAAGCCACGGCGCGCGCGTTGGCGGCACCATCGCCCCCCTGCAGGAACAGGAAGACGAACACGTTGACCAGCACCAGCGCCATCGTCGCGAACGGAAAATTCGCCCGGTCAAGCGGGCGGTGCAGCGGCAGAATCAACACGTCTCGAACTCCCCTGAGTGGACGCGATTCTAAAGGCAGTGCGCGATCGCATGCAGTGCGGAGCTGCCGCGGCGCGGCTTGCCATGCGCGGCGGATTCGCCTATTTGTCGCGCTCCCTCCGCAGAACGCTGACTCATGGGACGCTGGCGTCCGCCTCAAGCACATTCCACCGCGCTGATCACGCGCGCCGGGCACGATCGGCTCAAGGTCGAACTCGATCATCTCTGGCGCGAGCGCCGGCCCGAAGTCGTGCGCGCCCTGGCCGCGGCGGCTGCCGAGGGGGACCGCTCGGAGAACGCCGAGTACACGTATCGCAAAAAGCAACTCGGCGAGATCGACCGGCGCGTGCGCTACCTCGGCAAGCGCCTGCAGTCGTTGAAGATCGCGCCCGAGGCGCCGACCGACCGCGATGCGATCTACTTCGGCGCGTGGATCACACTCGAAGATGAGCAGGGCCGCGAACACCGCTACCGCATCGTCGGCCCTGACGAAACCGACGCGCCACTGGGCCTGATCAGCATCGATTCGCCATTGGCGCGCGCTGCGCTGAAGAAACGCATCGACGACGAATTCAGCGCCGAACTGCCCGGCGGCCGCGCAACCTTTGTCGTCGTCGAGGTCAGCTACGGCAACGACGCGTGACGCTGAACAACAGCGGCGGACGGCTGTGTCAGTCGCCCAGCCTCAATGGCGGCGGATAGCGGCGCCCCGTGCGCAGCGGCCGGAAACACTCGGCCGCTGCGTAAAAGCTCGCTTCGTCGTTCGCCCGGTGCCAACCGGGAATACCCGAAACCGGCAGCGCGCGCAGCTCCTGCGGATCGTTGAGCAGCCGGCCGTCGGCGATCGCCGCGGCCAGCGCCGGAATCGCCGCATCGCGTGCGCGGTCGTCGGCCTCGACCACGACCAGCGCCTTGCCGGTGATCAGCTTGTCCGGCACCAGCGCCATCTCGAGCAGCGCGTGGCCGAACACTTCCGCGCGGATCAACCCTTGCGCCCAGGCATCGCGCGCCTCCCAGAACAGCCCGGTCCAGTCGTGCGCATCCCAGCACGTGAGCAGTTGCGCATCGCGCAGCACGACGATGACACCCCCTTCGTCGAAATGGGTCAGCGCGCATTGCGCGCGACTGCGCTGTTTGTCGCCCATGAGTGCGATCTCGGCGACCTGACGCCGATTCAGCGCAGCCTTGAGCAGCGGGTAGCGGCGCCAGACCAGCGCATTGAAGAAATCGTGCCAGTTGTCGGCGCGGGTCGCGATCTGTCCATGCTGGTGGATGCGTGACTCGTAGTGCAGGCCATCCGCGAGCAGCGCCGGCGTCTGCGCGACGAATCGCCACGCTCCGCTCCAGTCGCGATTGAGTTCATCGACGGTCGGAAACTGCATCGCGTCGAGCCAGCCCGAGGCGTCGCGCCACTGCGCCAGCGGCGGCTGCCGCAGCACGTCGCGGCTGAACTCGGCCCGGTCCGGCGCGATGAAACGCATGCGACCCGCGCTCAGCCCGGCAGGCGGGCAAACAGGTCGTGCTGGTCGGCGTGGATCACCTCGACCTCGGCGAATTGGCCGGGGCGCAGCTTCTGCCCATTGTCCACATGTACTACGCCGTCGATCTCGGGCGCGTCGGCGGCAGAGCGCGCGACCGCGCCGTCGGCGTCGACACTGTCGACCAGCACCGTGATGCGCCGGCCGATCTTGCGGTCCAGCCGCTCGGCGCTGATCTCCGCCTGCACTTCCATGAAGCGTTCCAGGCGCTCTTCCTTGACCTCGTCGGCGACCGGATCCGGCAACTCGTTGGCGCGGGCGCCGTCGACCGGCGAATAGGCGAAGGCGCCGACGCGGTCGAGCTGCGCTTCGCGCAGGAAATCCAGCAGCTCCTCGAATTCCTGCTCGGTCTCGCCGGGAAAGCCGACGATAAAGGTCGAGCGGATCGTGAGTTCGGGGCAGATCGCGCGCCATTTCTTGACCCGCGCCAGCACCTTGTCGACGGCGCCAGGGCGTTTCATGAGCTTGAGGATGCGCGGGCTCGCGTGCTGGAACGGGATGTCGAGGTACGGCAGCAGCTGGCCATCGGCCATCAGCGGCACGATCTCGTCGACGTGCGGGTACGGGTAGACATAGTGCAGACGCGTCCAGACCTTCAGTTCCGCCAGCCCCTGGCAGAGCTCGGTCATGCGCGTGCGATAGGACTTGCCACGCCATTCGCGCTCGGCGTACTTCATGTCGACGCCGTAGGCACTGGTGTCCTGCGAGATGACCAGCAGTTCCTTCACGCCACCCTTGACCAGCTTCTCCGCTTCGATCAGCACCTGGTCCACGGGCCGCGACACCAGATCGCCGCGCATCGACGGGATGATGCAGAACGAACAGCGGTGATTGCAGCCTTCGGAAATCTTGAGATAAGCGTAGTGCTTCGGCGTGAGCTTCAGGCCCTGCGGCGGCACGAGGTCGAGGAACGGATCGTGCTTGGGCGGCAGCTGTGCATGCACCGCATTCATGACGCTGGCGTAGTCCTGCGGACCCGAGATCGACAGCACGCCCGGATGCGCCGCGCGGATCACGTCGGCCTTGGCGCCGAGGCAGCCGGTGACGATGACCTTGCCGTTTTCCGCCAGCGCCTCGCCGATGGCGTCGAGCGATTCCTCCACCGCCGCATCGATGAAACCGCAGGTATTGACCACGACGACATCGGCGTCGTCATAGGTTGGCACGATCTCGTAGCCCTCGACGCGCAGCTGGGTCAGGATGCGCTCGGAGTCGACCAGCGCTTTGGGGCAGCCGAGGCTGACGAAGCCGACCTTTGGGTTCTCGCGGGACATGGGGAAGCTCGCTTGAGGCAAGAGCGGGATTGTAAAGCCGAATACCGACGCTGCGTGAGCCTGCCCGGAACCGTGTCTGGGCGTGCAGGCTCCGGACGCGGGCAGTAACGAGGTTTGCCGGTTCGGGGCACCGCTTGTGAAGTTTGTTTACTCCGGTTGACTGTCGGACCGCGTTAGCATAGGGCCACGGTCCGTATGGGGCGGCCCGCCCTTCCAGGACTTCCTCGCGCAATGCCGATCGGCCAGCACCTCAATCCGCGGCGCAAGCGCGCGCTGGGCGTCATTGCAACGGCGCTACTGGTCAGCGGTTTCGGCACGATGGACCCGCTCTACGCCGACGACCTCTCGCCGACCATGGCCGGCCAGCTTGCGGCGTCGGCGCAGAGCATCGCGGTCGGCCTCGAAAACGTCTGGCGCGGCGCCGACAGCCTGATCGGCCCGATGCTGGGCCGGCGCGGCCGGCTGCAGCTGGCCCGCCATGTGGGCCTGCTCGAACAATCCCTGGGCGCGGGCAGGCAGGCGGCCGAAGCCTGGCACGCGGTGGCCACACACGCGGCCGCGCTCGGCGACACCGCCCGCCTGATCGAAGCCCTTGACCGCCGTGTCGCGCTGGCGCTGGCCCGCGGCGACTACGACAGCGCCTCCACGCAGGCCGCCGAACTGCTCAGGCAGGCACGCAGCCACGGGATCGTGCGCGCCCAGGCGGCCGCCGAGGGCTATCTCGGCGTGGTCGCCCGGCGTCGCGGCCAGCTCGATGAGGCGCGCACCCATCAGGAAGCCGCACTGACCCTGCGTCGCAGCCAGAAAGACCGCGTCGGCGAAGCACAGGTCCTCATGAACCTCGGCACCGTGCATCGCGACCTCGGCGATTTTGCCCGCGCGCTGGAGCTGCAGATAGACGCTCTGGAATTGCGTCGCTCGCTCGGCAGCCAGGAAAAGCTCGACCTTTCCTACCGCAACATCGCCCTGCTCTACCGCGAAATCGAAGACACCGAGCAGGCGAAGCTCAACTTCGAAGCCGCGCTCGCGTCGTCGCGCCACAACTACGACCCACAATCCATGGCCGGCGCGCTCGGCAGCTACGCGAGCTTCAGCAACGATATCGGCGACGCGACGGCGGCGCTGACCATGGCGCGGCAGGCGCGCGAGATCGATGCGAGCATCGGCAACCGGCCCTACGTCGGCCTGGAGAATGTGGAGATCGGTCGCGCGCTGATCCGCCTGGGCCGCGACGACGAGGCGGCGGCCGCGCTGACCGAGGCGCTGACCATCGGCCGCGAGCTGAATCACCGCGAGATCACCGGCGGCGCGCTGCTGCACCTGGGGCGCATCGCGCTGCGCGCGGGCAACGAGGCGCTGGCGACCGAACACCTCGACGCAGCGATCCGCGTGCTTGGCGAAGCCGGATTGAAGTCGGCCCTGAGCGAAGCCTTCGCCGCACGCGAGGAGATCGCGATCGCGAGCGGCCAGCTTGCGTCCGCGATCGATTTCGCGCATCGCCGCGCCGCGCTGCGCGAGGAACTGCTGGGCACACGTTCAGGACGACAGCTCGCCGCGCTGAAGTCGCGCTACGAGCGCGCCGACGCCGACCAGCGCATCCGCCTGCTGAGCCTCACCAACGAAGTGCAGAGCCTGCGCCTGGGCCAGCAGGCGCTGTTGCGCAATATCGGCATTGGCGTCGGCGGCGTGCTGCTGCTGATGCTATTGCTGCTGCTGCGGCGCTACCGCGCCACGCGCGCGCTGTACCGCGCGCTGCAGCACAAGAACGCGGAGATCAGCGCGCACGAGGTGCGCCTGGAGGCAGCCAACGCCAAGCTGAGTACGCATGCGGCTGAGCTGTACCAGGCCGCGATCACGGATCCGCTGACCAGCGCCTACAACCGCGGCCACCTCTTGCGCCAGCTCGACGAGAACCTCGCGCACGCGCTGAGCTCGGGACAGGACCTGTCGCTGCTGCTGATCGACTTCGATCATTTCAAGGCCATCAACGACGAGCATGGCCATCTGTTCGGTGACCGCGTGCTCGCCAGCGGTATCCAGATCGTGCGCCAGTGGCTCGAGCCGGGCGATCTGGTCGGCCGCTACGGCGGCGAGGAATTCGTCGTCGTCATGCCCGGCCGCGACGCCGCGACGGCGGCCGTGATCGCCGAACGGCTGCGCGCAAAGGTCGCCCAGGGCCTGGGCAGCATCGGCGAGGCGCGCCGACCGCCGACGATCAGCATCGGCCTGGCGAGCCTGCACGAGAGCGGCTCCAGGACGCTGGAAGACCTGCTCGGCGCGGCCGACGTGGCCGTCTATCGCGCCAAGGCGCAGGGACGCAATCGGGTGGTGCCGTACGCGGCCTGAGGGCAGGAACGAGGGTGGGAGGAGTGAGAAACGAGAGTGGGTTGAGGCAGCGTATCGGCTGCGCCAATGCTCTATGCTTTCGGCGGTTTCCCACTCCCCCCTGATTTCTCACATGCCTCAGTTCATCAGCATCCCCACGCCCGGCTTGCACTGCATCGGCGCCTACCGCGCCGATCCCGCAGGAGCACCACTCGGCGGCATCGTCGTAGTGCAGGAGATCTTCGGCGTCAATGCGCATATCCGCCGCATCGTCGACGGCTACGCCCAAGCGGGTTACGTCGCGATCGCCCCGGCCCTGTTCGACCATGTGGAAAGCGGCGTCGAGCTCGACTACGACGAGGTCGGCGTCGCGCGCGGCCGCGCGCTCGCCGGCGAAGTCGGTTTCGATCGCGCGGTGGAATCCGTCGCGAGCGCCGCCCAGGCCATCGCCTCGGCGGGCCGCATCGGCGTGGTCGGCTACTGCTGGGGTGGCACCGTTGCCTTCCTCAGCGCCACGCGGCTGGGCCTGCCTGCGGTCGTCTACTACGGCGGCCGCAGCGTGCCGTTCCTCCACGAAACGGCGCGCGCACCGCTGCTGTTCCACTTCGGCGAACGCGACCCGATCATCCCGCCGGCGGACGTCTCGCTGCATCGCGAACGGCAGCCACAGGCCGAGTTCCATGTCTATGCGGCCGGACACGGCTTCAACTGCGATGTGCGCGCCGACTACGACCCGGCGTCGGCTGCGCTCGCCCGCGAACGCAGCCTCGCCTTCTTCGCGCGTGAACTCGGCGCCGACGCATGAGTGACCCCGGCGAAGTGCCTTTCTCGCTCGATGCACGCCTGGCCGCCGACGGCCTGGTCGTCGGCGAACTCGGCCTGTCGCGCGTGCTGCTGATGGACGACGGGCGCTTTCCGTGGCTGATTCTCGTACCACGCCAGCCCGGCCTGCGCGAACTCGTCGAACTCGCCCGCGAGCAGCAGCATGCGCTGCTCGACGAGATCAACCGCGTCGCACATGTGCTGCACGCCATCACCAATCCGGACAAGATGAACATTGCCACCTTGGGCAATGTGGTCAGCCAGCTGCACGTGCATGTCATCGCACGACACGTTGGCGATGCGGCCTGGCCGCGGCCGGTCTGGGGCGTGGGTGAACGCCTGCCGTATACCCCGCAGGAGCGCGCGCGCGTGCTCGGCCTGCTGCGCGCCGGTCTGGCGCTGCCGCGCGAGGCATGAGCGAGGACTGCGTCATCGAGCCGCTCGGCGACGCTGCGCTGCTGCTGCATTTCGGCGACGGCATCGATGCGGCGACCAATGCGCGCGTGCACGCGGCTGCGCAGGCAATCGCGGCACGGCAGCTGCCCGGCATCGTCGAACTCGTGCCGGCGTACGCAAGCCTCGCGGTACTGTTCGATGCGGCACAGTGGCCGCACGCACCGGAGACGCCCGCGCAGCGCTGCGCGCAGGCCTTGCGCCAGGTATTGGCGCAGGCACTGCCGTCGCAGCACGACGACACGGCGCTGATCGAGATTCCGGTCTGCTACGGCGGCGATTTCGGTCCCGACCTCGACGCCGCCGCGGCGGGCACAGCGATGGCCGCAGCGGAGTTCGCCGCCGCGCATACCGAACCCGAGTATCGCGTCGCGATGCTCGGGTTCGCGGCCGGCTTTCCGTATCTGCTCGGCCTGGATGCGCGCTTGCACCTGCCGCGCCGCGCCAGCCCGCGCACGCGCGTACCGGCCGGCGCGGTCGCGATCGGCGGCGCGCAGACCGGCATCTATCCGCGCGAGCTGCCGGGCGGCTGGAATCTGATCGGACGCACCCCGCTGACCCTGTTCGATCCTCAGGCCACGCCGCCCAACCGGCTCGCAGCCGGGATGCGCGTGCGCTTCCGCGCGGTGGACGCCGCCACCTTCAGCCAATTGCAGACGGACCGCGCAAACCCATGATCGTGGTGCTGCGCCCGGGCCTGCTCAGCAGCGTGCAGGATCTCGGCCGTCGCGGCCATGCGGCCATCGGCGTCGGCCCTGCCGGCGCGATGGATCCGACGCTGCTGCGGCTCGCAAACTGGCTGGTCGGCAACGCCGACGATGCCGCCGCGATCGAATGCACGCTGAGCGGCCCATGCCTGCGCTTTGACGTGGACGCCTGCATCGCGTGGTGCGGTGACGCCGACGTGCGGCTCGACGGCGCCGCACTGCCGGCGTGGCGCCCGGTGCCGGTCGCGCGCGGCAGCGTGCTCGACGCCGGCGCGCTGCGACGCGGCGCGCGCGCCTATCTTGCGGTCGCCGGCGGCATCGCCGTCGCGCCGGTGCTGGGCAGCCGCAGCGTGGACGTCAACGCGGGACTCGGCCCCTGCGAAGGCCGTGCGCTGCGCGCGGGCGACCGGTTGCCGCTGGCGCACGACGGGGCGCCCCGCTTGCGCCGCGCGCCGGCCTGGTCGATCGCGCCGTGGCCGTGGTTCGATCCGACATCCGAACGCGCCTTGCGCGTGTTGCGCGGCAGCCATCACGGTGCAATGGACCAGCCCTCGCGGGAAGCGCTCACGGCGCAGCGCTTCCGCGTCTCGTCGGAGTCGAATCGCGTCGGTGTGCGCCTGATCGGCCCCATCCTGCGACTGCGCGCACCGCTGGAACTCGTCTCCGCGCCGGTCACCTGGGGCACGCTCCAGTTGCCGCCATCGGGCCAGCCCATCATGCTCGCCGCCGAACACCCGACCACCGGCGGCTACCCGCGCATCGCCCACCTGATCGCCGCGGACCAGTCCCACCTGGCCCAACGCCGGCCCGGCGACAGCGTGGTGCTACAGCTGGTCGAGGCGGAAGAAACCGAACGACTGCGTCAGTGCCGCGAACAGGCGCTGCAGCGGCTGCACGACACATTGAAACAGCGACGGCGGGAGAGCGGATGCGACGCATCGACCTGAATTGCGACCTCGGCGAATCCTTCGGCGCCTGGAGCATGGGCCAGGACGAGGCGGTGCTGGCGGAAGTCAGCTCGGCCAACATCGCCTGCGGCTTCCACGCCGGCGATCCCGACGTCATGCGCCGCACCGTGCGCCTGGCCGCGGCGCACGGCGTGGCCATCGGCGCGCATCCGTCGCTGCCCGACCTGCAGGGCTTCGGCCGACGCGAGATGAGTGTCAGCGCCGACGAAGCGCAGGCACTGGTGCTTTACCAGATTGGCGCATTGTCCGCTTTTGCAAAAAGTTCAGGCGTACGGCTGCAGCACGTCAAACCGCACGGCGCGCTGTACAACATGGCGGCGCGCGACGACGCGCTTGCCTGCGCCATTGCCGCCGCGGTCGCCGAGTTCGACCCAGAGCTGATCCTGGTCGGCCTCGCCGGCAGCGCCCTGTTGCGCGCCGGCCAGACCGCGGGCCTCGCCGTCGCGGCCGAAGCCTTCTGCGACCGGCGCTATCGGCGCGACGGCAGCCTCACGCCACGGCGCGAGCCCGGCGCCGTGATCCATGACATCGAGGAAGCGGTGCAGCAGGGCCTGTCGATCGCCTTGCGCGGGCACGCCGTCGCTGGCGACGGCAGTCCCGTGGCTATCGCCGCCGACACACTGTGCATCCACGGCGACAAGGCCGACGCCGCGGCGTTCGCGCGCCGCCTGCGCGCAGGTCTCGAACAGGCCGGCGTCACGATTGCCGCGCCCGTGGCCGGAGCGCGCGCATGAGCTACTGGCCCCTGCTCGGCGTCGCCGCGGTAGTCGCGGGCTTTGCGCTGCGCCTCAACCCCATGCTCGTCGTGGTCGCGGCGGGCTTCGTCAGCGGCTTCGCCGCTGGCCTGTCGCTACCCGACCAGTTCGCCCTGCTCGGCAAGGCCTTCGTCTCCACGCGTGCGCCGTTGCTGATCGTGCTGACCCTGCCCGTGGTCGGGCTGCTCGAACACGCCGGCCTGCGCAAGCACGCGCAGCGCTGGATCGCCGGGCTCTACTACATGAGCCTGTCGCTGCTGCTGATCTGCTACATGGCTCTGCGCCAGATCCTGGGAGCCTTCGGACTGACTTCCATCGGCGGTCCGGCGCAGACCGTACGTCCGCTGATCGCACCGATGTCCGAGGCCGCAGCGCGCAAGACCGCACCGGATCTCGACGACGAGCAGCGCGAACGCACGCGCGCACTCGCTGCGGCAACCGACAATGTCGGCCTGTTCTTCGGCGAGGACGTCTTCGTCGCGTTCGGCGCGGTGCTGTTGATCCAGACCTTCTACAGCGCCAACGGCATTGAGCTCGCACCGTTCGCGATCGCGCTGTGGGCGATACCGACCGCGTTCGCGGCCTTCATCATCCATGCGCTGCGCATCGTCGTGTTCCAGTACGGCCTCAGGCGCCGCGCGGCGGAGCCGCGCGCATGATCGCGCTGAGCTACGTCTGGTGGCTCGCCTCGCTGGTACTGGCGGCTGCCGCGGTATTCGACTTGCGCGCGCGGCGCTGGGGCAATGCCGCGTTCTGGGCGCTCATCGCCATCGTCTTCGCCGCTGGCGACAGCATCCTCGCCGCGGACAAGGCAGGCAACCGCCTGCCGACCCAGCTCGTCGGCGTGGCTGTCGTTGTCATGGCACTGCTGGCCGGCTCCGGCCTCATGCGCCGTGCGCCCGCAACGGAAACCGACGCGGCGGCGCGCGACGCCTCGGCGCAGCGCCTGGGCCATCGCCTGTTTGGTCCGGCGCTCATGATTCCACTCGTGACGACCGTGCTGTACCTGCTCTCACCCTACCTCGTCGCCGGCGACTGGCGCCTGTTCCCGGCCAGCAACGCGACCGTGCCCGCATTGGCGCTGGGCTGCTGCGTCGCCGTCGTCTTCGCGCTTCGCGTTACGCGTGCGCGGCCGGTCCAGGCGCTGCGCGAATCGAGTCGCCTGCTGGATCAGCTGAGCTGGGCCGTCGTGCTGCCGATGCTGCTCGCCGCGCTCGGCGGTGTATTCGAGAGCACCGGCGTCGGCGCGGCTGTGGCCGGACTGATCGGACAGGTCATCCCGACCGACAGCCGGCTCGCCTGCACCGTCGCCTACGGCCTGGGCATGATCGCGTTCACGATGATCATGGGTAACGCTTTCGCAGCGTTCCCGGTCATGACCGGCGGCATTGCCTTACCGCTGCTGATCCGCCAGCACGGCGGCGATCCGGCCGTGATCGGCGCGCTCGGCATGCTGACCGGCTACTGCGGCACACTGCTGACGCCGATGGCGGCTAACTTCAACATCGTGCCGGCGGTGCTGCTCGAGCTCAAGGACAGCTACGGCGTGATCCGCATGCAAGCCGCGACGGCCGTGCTGCTCGCCGCGACCAACATTGCCTTGATGTACTTCCTGGCCTTCCGATGAAAAGCGATCTTCCGCGCGTGCTGCTGACCGGCTTCGACCCGTTCGGTGGCGAAACCGTCAATCCGTCGTGGGAAGCCGTGCGCCGCCTCGACGCACAGATCGTGCGCAGACACCAGGTCATTGCGCTGCAACTGCCGACCTGTTTCGGGCAGTCGCTGCGCGCCTTGCGCGCCGCGCTCACGCGTCACGCGCCGGTCCTCGTGATCAGCGTCGGCCAGGCCGGCGGCCGTTCGCGCGTTTCGCTGGAACGCGTCGCGATCAACATCGACGACGCACGCATCGCCGACAACGCCGGACGCGAGCCCGTCGACCGCGCCGTCGTACGCGGCGCACCCGCCGCGTATTTCTCGACCCTGCCGATCAAGGCCCAGCTCGCCGCGCTGCAGAAGGCCGGGCTTCCGGCGGAAATCTCCCAGACTGCCGGAACCTTCGTCTGCAACCACGTGTTCTACGGACTCATGCACGCGCTGCGCGACACGCCGCGCGTGCGCGGCGGCTTCGTGCACATCCCGTTCCTGCCCGAACAGGCCGTCGCACACGCGGGCGCACCGAGCCTGAGCCTGGACGTCATCGTCGCGAGCTTGCGCGTCATCGTCGACACCGCGCTCGCGACGCGCCGCGACGCGCGCGTTGCAGCGGGCGCGACGCACTGAACGCCCAATGGGCCGGGTGAAGAGTGATCGCTCAGAACCGGAACCACAGGTTCTGATCACTCTGAACGCCCAACGGGCCGGGTGAAGAGTGATCGCTCAGA
>NZ_JAVTWC010000079.1:0-51188 GCF_032229445.1 Tahibacter sp. | reverse complement strand
TCGAGAACATGGGCGCGCAGATGGTCAAGGAAGTCGCTTCCAAGACCTCCGATGTCGCCGGCGACGGCACCACCACCGCGACCGTGCTGGCCCAGGCGCTGATCCGCGAAGGCATGAAGGCCGTTGCCGCCGGCATGAACCCGATGGATCTCAAGCGCGGCATCGACAAGGCCGTCACGGCCGCCGTCGTCGAGCTGAAGTCGCTGTCCAAGCCGACCACTGACGACAAGGCGATCGCCCAGGTCGGTACGATCTCGGCCAACTCCGACTCCAACATCGGCGACATCATCGCCGAAGCGATGAAGAAGGTCGGCAAGGAAGGCGTGATCACGGTCGAGGAAGGCTCGGGCCTCGAGAACGAACTCGACGTCGTCGAGGGCATGCAGTTCGACCGCGGCTACCTCTCGCCGTACTTCATCAACAACCAGCAGTCGATGCAGGCTGAGCTGGAAGACCCGTACATCCTGCTGCACGACAAGAAGATCTCCAACGTGCGCGAGCTGCTGCCCGTGCTCGAAGGCGTCGCGAAGTCCGGCAAGCCGCTGCTGATCGTCGCCGAGGAAGTCGAAGGCGAAGCGCTGGCGACCCTCGTGGTCAACACCATCCGCGGCATCGTCAAGGTCTGCGCCGTCAAGGCGCCGGGTTTCGGCGACCGTCGCAAGGCGATGCTGGAAGACATGGCCGTCCTGACCGGCGGCACCGTGATCTCCGAAGAAGTCGGCCTGCAGCTCGAAAAGGCCACGATCAAGGATCTCGGCCGCGCCAAGAAGATCGTCATCTCGAAGGAAAACTCGACCATCATCGACGGTGCCGGCGACGCTGACGCGATCCAGTCGCGCATCAAGCAGATCAAGGCGCAGATCGAGGAAACCAGCTCCGACTACGACCGCGAGAAGCTGCAGGAACGCGTAGCCAAGCTCGCCGGCGGCGTTGCGGTGATCAAGGTCGGCGCCTCGACCGAAATCGAAATGAAGGAAAAGAAGGCCCGTGTCGAAGACGCCCTGCACTCCACGCGCGCTGCGGTGGAAGAAGGCGTGGTCCCGGGCGGCGGCGTTGCGCTGATCCGCGCGCTGCAGGCCATCGGTGCGGTCAAGGGTGAAAACGAAGACCAGAACCACGGCATCAACATCGCCAAGCGCGCGATGGAAGCGCCGCTGCGCGAAATCGTCGCGAACTGCGGCGAAGAGCCGTCGGTCGTGCTGAACCGCGTCAAGGAAGGCACGGGCAACTTCGGCTACAACGCCGCCAACGGCGAATACGGCGACATGATCGCGTTCGGCATCCTGGACCCGACCAAGGTCACGCGTTCGGCGCTGCAGAACGCCGCGTCGATCGCCGGCCTCATGATCACGACCGAAGCCATGGTCGCTGAAGCGCCGAAGAAAGACGCGCCGGCCGGCGGCGGTCATGACCACGGCGGTGGCGGCATGGGTGGCATGGGCGGTATGGATTTCTGATCGCCCGCGACACCGCAGCCAGCGATCCGCCGCGCGCCGCGCGGCGGATCCGCGATACTCGAAAGCCTCGCAGCGATGCGGGGCTTTTTTGTTTTCCGGGGAAATTTTCCGGAAAAGAGAACTTCGTCATCTCGTTCTTCCACGCCGACAAAGAGGCTTTGCGTTCAAGAATTGAACGGACCTCAATTCATCGCACAGGTTGAATTCCGCCAATTCATCGTATAGGTTGAATTCCGCTAATTCGTCGTGTAAGTTGAATTCGATTAATTCATCGCATAACTTGAATCGAAAGATTCACCGTGCGGAATGAATCTGGCGGTTCATGATGCCCCTATCCGAATCTGCGGCGGATTCTGCGAGAAATTCGCGCCTCGTTCTCCGGGAGATCGATTGCATGCGAGACGAAGCCATACGTATTCCGGCGCAGCTCGGTTCCTTGCTGCGCTCCGAAAGACTCAGCAAGAAACTGACCCAGGCGCAGGTCGGCGCACAGTTGGGCATCAGCGTCCAGGCGCTGTCGAAACTGGAGCGGGATGCCAGCCGAGTTTCCTTCGAGCGAATCCATCAGCTGTGCCAGGTGCTAGGTATGGAAATGTTCCTGCGCAGCCGTACATCGCCGAACTCGTCCGAGGGCGGCTGGTAGCCATGACAACGCGGCGTGCAGCGGCGTTGGACATCTGGATGAACGGCTTGTTTGTCGGCCAATGGCGGCGCAGCTCCGGCGGACAGGACGTGCTCGTCTATGCACCCGAATGGATGGCGGACGAGCAGGGGCGCCCGTTGTCCCTGTCCTTGCCCTTCGGCGGCGGCGCAGCATTGCGCGGCGCGACAGTAGCCGCCTATTTCGACAATCTGATTCCCGACAACGAGCAGATCCTGCGCCGCCTGCAGGAGCGCCACCGGCTCCGCTCGACGAGAGCCTTCGATCTGCTGGCCGAGCTCGGGAGAGATTGCGCCGGCGCTGTTCAGCTTCTGCCTCAAGGCGAGAGGCCGGACGAACACCGTCGAATCGAAGCCGAAACGCTGACTGAAGCCCAGGTCGCGGCGCTGCTGCGCAATACCGTACGTGCCGACCGGTTGGGCTTCGAGAGCGAGGACGCGTTTCGGTTGTCGATCGCCGGTGCGCAGGAAAAGACCGCGTTGCTGTGGCACCGCAAGCGCTGGTGCCGGCCACGAGGAGCGACGCCGAGCACGCACATCTTCAAATTGCCACTCGGGCTGGTGGCCAATGTCCAGGCCGACATGCGAGATTCGGCCGAGCTGGAGTGGCTGAGCCTTGAGATCCTGCGCGAGTTCGGTCTGCCTGTTGCGCAGGCGCAGATCGGTCGATTCGAGAACCAAAAAACCCTGATCGTCGAGCGCTTTGATCGCCGTCTCGCGCCGGACCGGAAATGGTGGATGCGGATTCCGCAGGAAGACTTCTGCCAGGTCGCCGGTTTACCGCCGACGCGGAAATACGAAGCAGAAGGCGGCCCGGGCACGGCCCGCATCATGCAGATACTGCGCAGTTCGGAATCCGCGCAGCAGGACCGCAGGACGTTTTTTTCGGCGCAGTTTCTGTTCTGGCTGATGGCGGCGACGGATGGGCACGCAAAGAACTTCAGCCTGACGATAGGGCCGCGGGGGCGTTACCGGATGACGCCGCTCTATGACGTCATTTCGGTACATCCAATCACCGGCCGCAGAAACTATCAGCTGGATCCGCGCCGCTTGAAGCTGGCCATGGCCGTCGAGGGAGCCAATCGCCACTACCGACTTCACGACATCCATCGCTGGCATTGGGTCGACATGGGCCGGCGGCTGGGCCTGCCGGAGGCAGCCGAACTCATTGGTGTCCTTGCCGAGCGCACACCAGCCGTTCTCGAGGCCGTCGGCGCAAGGCTTCCGGATGATTTTCCGCTGTACCTCTACGACGCCGTGTGCAAGGGCATGCTGGATTTCCGCCGCCGTTTCCTCGCCGAGCCGGAGCGGTGCGGCTGAAGGCGCCGCGCAGCACGTTCGCTATGACGAAGCTCCCCGCGGCTTCTGCCTCTGTGTCGCTCGCGGAGAACATGACCGGGTGCTTGCCTCAGGTCCAGTCCGCATTCTTGCCCAACTTCGCCACGCCAACTTACCACCGTTGCCCCGCCCTTAGTCGACATTGCCATGAACGACCCAAACATAGTTCCCTTCGATTTCGACTCTTTTGTTGACCACTGCGTGCAGTTCGCGCTTGGCAGCAAGGACCTGAGCGAGTACCAGGCCCGCTATCTGCGTGTGGAGGAGCATCTGTTCCCACCACCGCCGCAGGGCAATCTGCGCGACGACGATTCGCTGCGCCGACGGATCGGTCTGGCCATGGCGCGTGCCGTGTGGTGCGCGCTGCCGCTGCCGGCGCTGGACTACGCGTGTCCGAAAGCGCCGTCGCCGGAGCGCAATAGTCCTTGCTACTGCGGGTCGGGACGCAAGTTCAAGCAGTGTTGCGAGCCGATCATGCGCAACGTCCCGCTGAAGGATGTGGATCTGTTGCCGCGGGTTCTCGCCGTTGTTCCACGCAGGACCTGGAAGACGCTGCCCGGTAGCCGCGTCGACATTGATCGAATCGCGCATACCGCCGATGAGTGTCGCCGTATCGGTGACGACAAGGCGGCGCTGACGCTCCTGGAGCCGTGGTTCGCCAGCGACGACAGCTTCGTGGCTCGCCGCGAGCCGCTCTTCGACATGCTGGTAGATCTGTATTTCGATCTCGACAAGCCACGAAAGAAAAAACAGCTGCTCGATCGTGCGGCTCGCTTCGGCGACGCAACGCTGCGCTCCGGCGCACTGCAGCGGCTTGCGTCGATGGCGACCGACAGGGGAAATTTCGTGCTCGCCTGGGACCTGTTCGGGCAGGCGCGGAAGATCGACCCGAACGCGATTTCGCTGTCCCACCTGGAAGTGACCATGCTGTTCAGCGAAGGCCGCGACGATGATGCGAAACGTTGCGCGGGTCTGTGGATCCAGCGCCTGACGCGTCTTCGCGATCCGCAGCTGCAGCCGCTGATCGCGTACCTGCGTGACCTGCAGCGAGACGGTATCCGAATGCTGGAAGAACTCGATGAAGAGACCTTCCGGCAGAGGCTCGCCGCCGAGTAGCGGCCGACGCCCGTGTCGACGGCTCCGCGGTCCGACGCGTGCGACGATCCGGGGCGCCACTTCACGCGGACGCCGGTCTGCGTCTATTCCGAAGCCGTTTCCGCTGGCAGCAGCCTGCAATCGAGCGGCTTGCGCAGCGCTGCGCGTGCGTCGGTCAGCCAGGCGCGCTGCAGGTCAGGCAGTGTTTCCGTGAGCTCCAGCGCGGCAGCGGCATCGCGCTGCGACGACGCGCAATCGGTAGCCACGTTGGCCAACGCAAGCCACAGCTGCGCGTCGAGCAGCCGCACATCGTGCCTCGGCAACTGCTGCTTCTGTGCCTCGGCGATCGCGCGCTGCAGGCGCTGCCGTGCCTTGCCGGTTTCCTTGCGCGCGAGATCCACGCGCGCCAGTGCCACATGCGCCGGCAGCAACAGCGGATTGAACGCATACGGATCGTCGACGAGCAGCGCTTCGGCAGTGTCGCGCGGCTGGTTCGTACACGCTGCGTCGGCGTCGGGTTGCTGCGTGCAGGCCAGCGCGAGCAGGGCGAGTCCATGGCGGCGCAGGTAGCGCGGATAGCCTTGACCGAGGCGTTCGACGCCGCGCGCGAGCAGCGTCGCGGCTGCGGCGGTTTCGCCGCGATGCAGTTTCAGATCGCCGAGGGCGATGTCGGTACGGCCTTTCCAATTGGCCGGTGCGTCGGCGGCGAATAATGCGGACGACTCAGTCAGTGCGGCCTCGGCTTGGTCGATGGACCCGGCCAGCAACAGCTGCTGGCCCTGCAGGCGCAACGCGCGCGCGACGCCGTTGCCGGGCACGAGTTCGGCTTGGCGCGCGAGTTCGACCGCGTGCGCGCAGCGTGCGCCTGCCGCGTCCGAGCCGATGGCGATTTCCACCGTGCACGCCTGCTGCGCGATCTGCACATGTGCAGCGCGCGGCTTGCCGCCCAGGCCGTCGAACACCTGCATCGCGTCGCGCAGATGTTGTTGCGCGGGCACGAGATCGCCGGCCATGAGTTCGCTGGCGCCCTGGCCGGCCAGCGTGCCGGCGCTGCGGCCCGACTGCGCACCGGCCAGCGCGACGCGCGCGGCATAGACGCGGCGGTAGGCCTCCGCCGCTTCGCGGAACTGGCCGGCCCCTTCCAGCGCGAACGCGAGGTTGGCGTAGCCGCCGAGGCCTGATTCGCTGTTCTCGCCATACAGCGCGATGCGCGTGGCCAGCGCCGTGCGTTCGTGCGCCAGCGCGAGGGCGGGGTCGCCGTTGTCGTTGGCCACCGCGGCGAGGCCGTCGTGGAGCCGTATCCACGAGTCGTTGCGCGCGCCGCTTTCCTCCAGGCGCTGCTCGGCCTCGTGCAACACGGATGCGGCGCGCGTGTAGTCCGATGCACGCAGCAGCGCGAGTCCACGACTGACCGCGGCTTCCTGCGCCAGCGGATGCAGGCGGCCGAGTTCGGCGTCGGCGAGTTCGCCCGCGCGCTGGGTCAGGCGCTGCATCTCGCCGCGCTCGTTGAGGTAGTCGTAGACGCGCGAGAACAGCAGCAGCAGATCCACCTTCTCGGCTGCGCCGAGCGTGGGTGTCTCGTCGATGCGCGCGACGCCCTTGCCCACGAGTTCGGTCAGGCTGGGCTGGCGCCCCTCGGCGATGCCGTCGCGCAGTGGCGCGAACAGGCCTTCGACGAAGGCACTGACGCTGTTCGCGCGGCGCGCTTCCTGGCGCGCGAGCCTGGCTTGCCACAGTGCCACGCTCAGCGCTGCGATCAGCGTCGCGACGAAGGCGCAGGCGGCGAACACGCCAAGGCGATGGCGCGCGATGAACTTGCGCGCGCGGTAGCGCCGCGACGGCGCGCGCGCGGCGATCGGCTCGTTGCGCAGGAAGCGCTCGAGGTCTTCGGCGAAATGGCGTGCCGAGGCATAGCGCCGCTGCGCGTCGGTGGCCAGTGCAGTGCGCAGCACGGTGATCAGGTCCGCATCGAGCGCGCGCCAGCGCCCGCGCACGCCGTCTGCTTCGACAGTGTCGCGCGGCAGTCCCGCGTCGGCGTCCAGGCGCACACCGAGCAGCAGTTCCGAGGCGATCACGCCGAGCGCATACACGTCGATCGCCGTGGTGACGGCGCCGCGGCGGAACTGCTCGGGCGCGGCATAGGCCGGCGTCAGCGCGATGTGCTGGGTCTGCGTGTCGCCGTCCTCGGTATCCCCCAGCAGCTTGGCGATACCGAAATCCAGCACCTTGATCTGGCCATCCGCTGTGACCAGCACGTTCGACGGCTTGAGATCCCGATGCACGATCAGCAGGCGGTGCGCCGCGTCGACGGCGTGGCCGAGCTGCGCGAGCAGACGCAGGCGTGCGGGCAGGTCCAGCGCGCGCTGCTGGGCGTAGTCGGTCAGGCTCGCGCCTTCGACCAGCTCCATCGCGATATAGGGGATGCCAGCCTCGCTGATGCCCGCATCGATGAGATGCGCGACGTTCGGATGCGCGAGCTGGCCGAGGATCGCCTGCTCGCGGCGGAAGCGGCGCTGCGCATCCGAGGAAAACAATCCTGTGCGCAGCAGTTTCAGTGCCGCTGGCTGCAGCGCGCCGCCGACCTGGCGCTCGGCCCGGAACACGACGGACGAGCCGCCCTGGCCCAGCACTGACAGCAAGCGGAAGCCGCCGATGCTGCCACCGAGCAGTTCGCTCGTGTCGCCGGGCGGCGGCTGCAGCTCGTCGGCCCAGACCTGGGCCGGATGCGCGAACACGTCGCCGCTGCGCGCGTCGGCCGCGAGCATGGATTCGATCAGTTGCCGGGTCTGCTCGCCGATGCCGTGCGCGCTCAGGAATACGTCACGCGCGATGGCGTCGAGTTCGGCACAGCGTTCGAACAGCTCGCGCAGCTGCGAGGCATTGGTCGTGGTCTTGCTGGCGTCCTGTGGCTTCATGCAAGCACGTAACGCGGTTCGCCCCACGGCTGCGACACGGTCCTACTCCATCTGCGCGAGCAGGAAGGCGCGCGCATAGCGCCAGTCGCGGTCGATCGTGCGGCGCACGACGCCGAGCAGCTCGGCCACGCGGTCGAGCGTCAGCCCGCCGAAATAGTGCAGCTCCACGACCCTGGCCGCACGCTCGTCGTCGCGCGCGAGCGCGTCGAGCGCGGCGTCCAGCTGCAGCGCCTGCTGCGGCCCGAGCCCGACGGCGTCGACGGCCGGGTCGGTCAGCGACAGGCGCACCTGGTCGCCACCGGATTTCAGACGCAGGCGCTGGCGCGCGCGGTCGACGAGAATGTGACGCATCGCGCGCGCCGCATAGGAAAAGAACTGGGCCGGATCGGCGAACGCGAGTTCGTCGCCGTGGCTGATCCGCACATACAGGTCGTGCACCAGCTCGGTCGTGTTGACGGTGCCTCCGCCGACGCGGCCGAGTTCGCGGTGCGCCATGCGCTTGAGGCGTTCGTAGACTTCACCGAACAGGGCGTCGGCATTCGGCGCGGGGACATCGGGCGTCGTGTCGGGTGTCGAGGACATGCGCGGGCCGGTGTCGGAATGCGGTGGCGCATTGTGCGCCCGGATTGGTCTCAGCCGGCTATGGACCCTGCCGCAAATTCCAGGGTCAGGTCGCGCGGCCGGTCGGGCAAGTCCAGCTCGCTGCGGCGCTCGGGACTGCGCGCGACGATGCGGCCGGCGCGCAGTACGTACAGGCGCGCGGCCTTCAGGCGTATCGCCTCGAACGGATCGGCCGCCTGCAGCACGACGAGATCGGCGCGGCAGCCCGGCTCGAGGCCGTAGCCGTCCAGGTGCAGGATGCGCGCGGCGTTGACCGTGACCGCGTCGAAGGCCTGGCGGATCGCGTCCTGCGACGTCATCTGCGCCACATGGATGCCCATGTGCGCGACCTCGAGCATGTCGGCGCTGCCGAAGGAGTACCAGGGATCCATGACGCAGTCGTGGCCGAACGCGACGTTCACGCCGGCCGCCAGCAGCTCCGGCACGCGCGTCATGCCACGGCGTTTCGGATAGGTGTCGTGGCGCCCCTGCAGCGTGATGTTGATCAGCGGGTTGGCAATCGCCGCGACGCCGCTTTGCGCCATCAGCGGCAACAACTTGGACACGTAGTAATTGTCCATCGAGTGCATCGAGGTCAGGTGCGAACCGGTCACGCGACCGTGCAGGCCCAGCCGATGGGTTTCGGCGGCCAGCGTCTCGATGTGTCGCGACAGCGGGTCGTCGGACTCGTCGCAGTGCATGTCGACGAGCAGGCCGCGGTCGGCGGCGATCCCGCACAGCCGGCGTACCGATTCGGCGCCGTCGGCCATGGTGCGCTCGAAATGCGGGATGCCCCCGACTACCTCGACGCCGCGGTCGAGCGCGCGCAAGAGGTTGTCCTGCGCCGTGGCACACCGCAGCAGGCCGTCCTGTGGAAACGCGACGAGCTGCAGGTCCAGATACGGCGCGACACGGCGCTTGACCTCCAGCAGCGCATCGACCGCCAGCAGGCGGTCGTCGCAGATGTCCACATGGCTGCGGATCGCGAGCAGCCCCTGGCTCACGGCCATGTCGCAGTAAGCCAGCGCGCGCTCGACGAGGGCGGCCTGGGTCAGTGTGGGCTTGAGTTCGCCCCAGAGCGCAATGCCTTCGAGCAAGGTGCCGGATCGGTTCCGACGCGGCAGGCCCAGCGACAGCGCGGCGTCGAGATGGAAGTGCGCGTCGACGAACGGCGGCGAGACCAGACGCCCGCCGACCTCGATTTCCTGGCGCGCCGTTGCCGGCAGGTTCGGGGCGACTTCAGCGATGCGACCGTCGCGGATCGCGATGTCCTGGTCGCGGCGTCCGTCGGGCAGGTTGGCGTGGCGCAGGATCAGGTCCATGGCGTGGCGGGTAGCGAAAACGGAGCCGAAAGCTAGCACGCGCCGCGCCGCTGCGCCGCCGCTTGCATCCGTGCGCAGGTAGTGCAACGCTCGGCGTTCGGTCGGCGATACGGTCTCGCCGATTGCGCTGCGGCAGTCAGTCCGCAGCGCGCAGAAACTTCCCGCCGTGCGGCCTCGCGCCCGCAGCGAAAGACAGCAGGAACAGCGGGCGCCCCCGGCGACGCCGTTCCCGCACATTGCACTCGCGCTAACCCAGGCGCGCGCAAGCGGAACCGGCGCCATTGCGGCACCATCCGGTCTTGCCCGCACGAAACCCCAGGACCGAGCCCACCATGAATCTTGCCGCGACCGCCCCGGCGCCGCCGTCCGCTACGGATCTCAACCTCGACCCGTACTGGATGCCATTCACGCACAACCGCTATTTCAAAGCCCACCGTCCGCTCGACCGCCTGCTGGTCGGCGCCGAAGGGGCGTACTACACGACCGTCGAAGGCCAGCGCCTGTTCGACTGCCTGTCCGGCCTGTGGTGTTCGTCGCTGGGCCATCGCGATCCGCGCATCGTCGAGGCGGTCAAGGCGCAGCTGGACAAGGCCGACTACATTCCCGCGTTCCAGGTCGCGAGTCCCGACACCTTCCGCCTGGCCGAGCGCATCGCCGCGGTCGCGCCGGGTGATCTGAATCGCGTGTTCTTCACCAACTCCGGCTCCGAGGCGGTCGATACCGCGGTCAAGATCGCGATCGCCTACCACCGCCTGCGCGGCGACGCCTCGCGTACCCGCATCATCGGCCGCGAGAAGGGTTATCACGGCGTCGGCATTGCCGGCATCTCGGCCGGCGGCATGCTCGCCAACCGCAAGATGTTCGCGCCGCTGATGCTGCCCGGCGTCGACCACCTGCCGCATACCCACAACCTCAAGGAAATGGCGTTCTCGCGCGGCCAGCCGACCTGGGGCGCGCACCTGGCCGACGATCTGGAGCGCCTGGTCGCGCTGCACGATGCCTCGACCATCGCCGCGGTCATCGTCGAACCCATGCAGGGTTCGGTCGGCGTGGTCGTGCCGCCGCAGGGATACCTCGCGCGCCTGCGCGAGATCTGCAGCAAGCACGGCATCCTGCTGATCTTCGATGAGGTGATCTGCGGCTTCGGCCGCATGGGCGACTGGTTCGGCGCGCAGGTCTTCGGCGCGACGCCGGACCTGATCACCTTCGCCAAGTGCGTCAACAACGGCACCGTGCCGATGGGCGGTGTGATCGCGACCGACGCGATCTACGATACCTTCATGCAAGGCCCCGACTACACGGTGGAACTGTTCCACGGATATACCTATTCCGCGCATGCGCTGGCCGTGGCCGCGGCGCACGCGACCCTCGACATCCTCCACGACGACGGCGTGCCGCAGCGTTTCGCCGAACTCGCGCGCAAGATCGAGGACGCCGTGCATACGCTCAAGGGCGAGCCCAACGTGATCGACATCCGCAACTGCGGCGCGTCCGCGGCGGTGGAATTGTCCTCGCTGCCGGGCCAGCCGGGACTGCGCGGCCTGCGCCTGTTCGAGGAAGGCTTGAAGCGCGGCCTTCTGTTGCGCTTCACCGGCGACACGGTCGCGATGGCGCCGCCGGTCATCACGACCGATACGGAACTGGAGCAGATGATCGAAGGCGTACGTGCCTGCATCCGCGCCGTGGCGTGATGGGCAGCGCGGCGGTTTTTCGCTGCGCCCCTGTCATTGAACCGGCTTCCGCGCGAAGCCATCGCACCGGTCTCGCACAGCGCGGCCGATGCCCAGGAGAAAACCATGCTAGCCCCCGCCATCATTCCGCACTTCATTGCCGGCGAACGTCACAGCACTGACGAGGCGCGCACGACGCCGGTCTACAACCCGGCCACGGGCGAGCAGACCGGGCGCCTCGCGCTGGCCACGCCGACCGACGTCGATGCGGCCGTGCAGGCCGCGCGTGCCGCGTTCCCGGCCTGGTCGCAGACGCCACCGCTCAAGCGCGCGCGCGTACTGTTCAAGCTGCGCGAGATCATCGAGCAGCGCGCCGACGAACTCGCCGCGGCAATCACCGCCGAACATGGCAAGACCCACAGCGACGCACTCGGCGAAGTGCAGCGCGGCATCGAGGTCGTCGAGTTCGCCTGCGGCATTCCGCAGCTGCTCAAGGGCGAGATGACCGAGAACGTCGGCTCGGCGGTGGATTCGCACAGCCTGCGCCAGCCGCTCGGCGTGGTGGCCGGCATCACACCGTTCAACTTCCCGGCCATGGTGCCGCTGTGGATGTTTCCGATCGCGATCGCCTGCGGCAACTGCTTCGTGCTCAAGCCGTCGGAACGCGATCCGTCGCCGTCGCTGCTGCTGGCCGACTGGCTGACCGAGGCGGGCCTGCCGTCCGGCGTGTTCAACGTCGTGCAGGGCGACAAGGTCGCCGTCGATGCGATCCTCGCGCATCCGGACATCGCCGCCGTGAGCTTCGTCGGCTCCACCGCGATCGCGCGCTACATCTATGCGACCGGCTGTGCTGCGGGCAAGCGCGTGCAGGCGCTCGGCGGCGCGAAGAACCACATGGTCGTGCTGCCCGATGCGGATCTCGACCAGGCCGCCGACGCGCTGCTCGGTGCCGGCTACGGCTCGGCCGGCGAGCGCTGCATGGCGATCTCGGTCGCCGTGGCGGTCGGCGACGAGACGGCCGACAAGCTGATCGCGAAACTCGCGCCGCGCGTGGCCGCGCTGAAGATCGGCCGCGGGGATGACGCGGCCATGGACATGGGCCCGCTGATCACGCGCGCGCATCGCGACAAGGTCAAGGATTACGTCGACATCGGCGTCGACGAAGGCGCGCAGCTCGTCGTCGACGGGCGCGGCCATCGCGTAGCCGGGTGCGAAGAGGGCTTCTTCCTCGGCGGGTGCCTGTTCGACCACGTCCAACCCGGCATGCGCATCTACCGCGAGGAAATCTTCGGACCGGTGCTGTCGCTGATGCGCGTGAGCACGTATGAGGAAGCCGTCGCGCTGGTCAACGCGCACGAATACGGCAACGGCGTCGCGCTGTTCACGCGCGACGGCGACGCCGCGCGCGACTTCACCCAGCGCGTGCAGATCGGCATGGTCGGCATCAACGTGCCGATTCCCGTGCCGATGGCCTTCCACAGCTTCGGCGGCTGGAAAGCCTCGCTGTTCGGCGACCATCACGTCTACGGCCCCGAAGGCGTGCGCTTCTACACGCGCCTCAAGACCGTGACCACGCGCTGGCCGACCAGCATCCGAGCGGGCGCGCAGTTTGTGATGCCGCATACTTAGGAAGATCTGGGCGGCGTTTGCATGGTCGCTCTTGTGCCCGGCACCAGATCTCCACAACCCTGGCCAAACGCGTTGCGTTTGGCCGGTCCGGCCCGTCGGGCGTTCAGAGCGATCAGAACCTACGTTCTGAGCGATCACTCTTCACCCCCTTGACTCAAGGGGGCTCCAAGATCAACAGCAGATGTCGGCGTAACGGGAAATTTCGCAAGGACGCAGGAGAGGGCTGAAAGCACATCGCGTTTCGATTCGTCTCGTGTCGCGTCCTACTTCATTCTTGCGCGGAGAGTGTACTCATGAGTGCTGTGCTGAAAGACGATTCGACGGCCGGGCCGCAGGTCAACGGTCAGCGCCTCTGGGACAGCCTCATGGAAATGGCGCGGATCGGCGCGACGCCGAAGGGCGGCGTCTGCCGCCTCGCGCTGACCGATCTCGACAAGCAGGGCCGTGACCTGTTCGTGCGCTGGGCCAGGGAGGCCGGTTGCACGATCAGTGTCGACAGGATGGGCAATGTGTTCGCGCGCCGCGCCGGCAGCGACGACAGCCTCGCGCCGGTCATCACCGGCTCGCATGCGGACTCGCAGCCCACCGGCGGCAAGTTCGACGGCATCTACGGCGTGCTCGGCGGGCTCGAAGTGATCCGCAGTCTCAACGACCACGGCATCACGACGCGGCGCGCGATCGAAGTCGTGATCTGGACCAACGAGGAAGGCTCGCGCTTCGCGCCGGCGATGGTCTCCTCGGGTGTGTTCGCCGGTGTGTTCTCGCTCGACTACGGCCTGTCGCGTGCTGACGTGGATGGCAAGACCATGGGCGAGGAACTCGCGCGCATCGGCTATGCCGGCGACCAGCCCGTCGGCGGCCGGCCCATCCACGCGGCGTTCGAGCTGCATATCGAGCAGGGGCCTATTCTCGAAGCCGAAGGCACGACCATCGGCGTCGTGCATGCGGCGCAGGGCCAGCGCTGGTACGAAGTCGTGTTCACCGGCCAGGAATCGCATGCCGGCCCGACGCCAATGCCGCGCCGCCGCGATGCACTGCTCGGCGCGGCGAAAGTCATCCAGCTCGTCAACGCGATCGGCCACAAGTACGCGCCTTACGCCTGCGCGACCGTCGGCATGCTGCAGGTGCATCCGAATTCGCGCAACGTGATTCCGGGCCGCGTGTTCTTCACGGTCGACATCCGTCATCCGGAAGACGCGGTGCTGTCGCAGATGGATGCCGACCTGCGCGCCGGTATCGCCGCGGCAGCGAGCGAGGCGGCCGTCGAGGTGACGACGCTCGAGCAGATCTTCTACTACGCGCCAGTCGCGTTCGACGCCGACTGCGTCGCCTCGGTACGCGCCGGTGCGCAGAAGTTCGGCTACTCGCACCGCGACATCGTCTCGGGCGCGGGCCACGACGCGTGCTATCTCGCCAAGGTTGCGCCGACCAGCATGGTGTTCGTGCCCTGCATCGGCGGCATCAGCCACAACGAGATCGAGGACGCGACGCCCGAGTGGATCGAAGCCGGCGCGAACGTGCTGCTGCATGCGATGCTGGAGCGCGCGCAGAGTTGATCGCTGCAAACTCCCTCTCCCCCGCGCAAGCGCGGGGGAGAGGGCTCAAGAACACGCTCTCGCCCAAGACCCGAGAGAGCCCCAGCACTCCCAGGCAACCGCATCAAACCCAGGAGCCCGAATGCCCCGCAAAGACACCGCCGACATCGCCGCCGCGCGTCTGCCGGCCGCCACGCTGGCACAGAATTTCGATGACGTCTCGCCGCCGCTCGATCGCCAGGCCGCGCTGATCGCGGCGCAGCGCTGCTACTACTGCTACGACGCGCCGTGCATCGAGGCCTGTCCGACCGGCATCGACATCCCGAGCTTCATCCGCCGCATCACGACCGACAATCTGCGCGGCGCGGCGCAGGACATACTCGGGGCCAATGTGCTCGGCGGCATGTGCGCGCGGGTCTGCCCGACCGAAATCCTCTGCGAGGGCAGTTGCGTGCGCAACACGGCGGAATCGCAGCCGGTGCAGATCGGCGCGCTGCAGCGCTATGCGACAGACTGGGTATTCGACAGCAACACCGTTCTGTTCGACCGCGCAGCCGCCAGCGGCAAACGCGTTGCGGTCGTCGGCGCCGGGCCGGCCGGCCTGTCCTGCGCGCATGCGCTCGCACGCGCCGGCCACGACGTCACGATCTTCGACGCCAAGCCCAAGCCGGGTGGGCTCAACGAATACGGCATCGCCGAATACAAGGTGCTCGATTTCGCCGCGCGCGAGATCGAATGGCTGCTCGGCATCGGCGGCATCACCTGGGAAGGCAACCAGGCGCTTGGCGAAAACCTGCACTTGTCCGAACTGCGCCGCGACTACGATGCAGTATTCCTCGGCCTGGGCCTGTCCGGCGTCAACGCGCTCGGCATCGAGGGCGAACAGCTGGCTGGCGTGCGCAATGCGGTCGACTTCATTGCCGACCTGCGCCAATGCGACGACCTGACGCAGCTGCCGGTCGGCCGCCGCGTCGTCGTGATCGGCGGCGGCAATACCGCGATCGACGCGGCGGTGCAAAGCCGCAAGCTCGGCGCCGAATCGGTGACCCTGGTCTATCGCCGCGGCAGCAGCAGCATGAGCGCGACCTGGGCGGAGCAAGAGTTCGCCAAGACCCAGGGCGTCAACGTGATCGAATGGGCGCAGCCGCGTCGCATCCTCGGCGACGGCGCCGTGGCCGCGATCGAATTCGAATACACCCAGCTCGACGAGTCCGGCCGCCTGCTCGGCACCGGCGAATTCCTGAGCCTGCCCGCCGACAGCGTGCTCAAGGCCATCGGCCAGGTGCTACTCGCGCCGCGCGCGAACGGCGACGGTAGCGCGGTCATCGAAGTCAGCAACGGCCGCATCGTCGTCAACGCCGAATTCGAGACCTCGGTGCGTGGCGTCTGGGCCGGCGGCGACTGCGTCGGCAGCAAGGTGGACCTCACGGTACAGGCGGTCGAAGACGGCAAGCGCGCCGCGCGCGCGATCCATGCGCGCCTGGGCACCCACGCAAACGCGGAGAACTGAGATGGCGGACCTGCGCAATAACTTCGTCGGCGTGCGGTCGCCGAATCCGTTCTGGCTCGCCTCCGCGCCGCCGACCGACAAGGCCTACAACGTCAATCGCGCGTTCGAAGCCGGCTGGGGCGGCGTGGTCTGGAAGACGCTCGGCCTCGACCCGCATGTCGTCAACGTGAGTTCGCGCTACGGCGCCGTGCAGTTGAACGGCCAGCGTATCGCCGGCCTCAACAACATCGAACTGATCACTGATCGTCCGCTGCAGGTCAATCTCGACGAGATCCGCCAGGTCAAGCGCGACTGGCCCGATCGCGCCATGATCGTCTCGCTGATGGTTCCCTGTGATGAGGAGTCGTGGAAGTACATTCTTCCCCTGGTGGAAGACACCGGCTGCGATGCGGTCGAACTCAACTTCGGTTGCCCGCACGGCATGTCCGAGCGCGGTATGGGTTCGGCCGTCGGCCAGGTGCCCGAATACGTCGAACAGGTCGCGCGCTGGGTGAAACAACACTCGCGCCTGCCCTGCATCGTGAAGCTCACGCCGAACATCACCGACATACGCCACTCGGCGCGCGCCGCATTCCGCGGCGGCGCCGACGCGGTGTCGCTGATCAATACGATCAACTCCATCGTCTCGGTCGATCTCGACATCATGGCGCCGACGCCGACCGTCGACGGCAAGGGCACGCACGGCGGCTACTGCGGGCCGGCGGTCAAGCCGATCGCGCTGAACATGGTTGCCGAGATCGCGCGCGACAGCGAAACGCGGACCCTGCCGATCTCCGCGATAGGCGGAATAGGGACCTGGCGCGACGCAGCCGAATTCATGGCCCTGGGCGCCGGCAACGTGCAGGTCTGCACTGCGGCCATGCACTACGGCTTCCGCATCGTCGACGACATGATCGCGGGACTGTCGAACTGGATGGACGAGAAGGGTTACCGCACGCTCGAGGACTTCCGCGGCCGCGCCGTGCCCAACGTCACCGACTGGAAGTTCCTCAACCTCAAGTACGACATCAAGGCGCTGATCGACCAGGACAAATGCATCAAGTGCGGCCTTTGCCACATCGCCTGCGAAGACACTGCGCACCAGGCCATCGCGAAGGAAAAGGACGGCAAGCGGCACTTCGAGGTCATCAACGAGGAATGCGTCGGCTGCAACCTGTGCATGCACGTGTGTCCGGTCGACAACTGCATCAGCATGGTGCGCGTCGACGAGGGCGGCTATGCCAACTGGACCACGCACGAGAACAACCCGGGCCGGGTCGGAAAGACTGAAATCGTATGACTACTTTCATAGCGATTAAGATTCACTACGATCATCGTGGAGATTTGCCCTATTTCGCCAAATACTCACGGGCCGCCACTAAGCAAGAGAACGACGAATATCTCAGCCTCTACGAAAGCGGCATAGGTGGTCAAGGTTTTCATGAGTGCCTGAATTTTCGAATACCGACGGACTACGAAAAAGTTAGGGCGTATCTACCGCCAACATGCATGCCCAAGAAGTCTGAGGAGGATCTTGTTGTCTTCTCATTTACATATAAGGGCGACCGAGAGCGATCCTCGGAAGTCGTTGGGGTGCATGCAGGTTGCCGCTTCTTGGGGCGAGATGGTTTGCCTCGTCCCAGTTATGAGAACGCTCGGGGTGTAGATCCATTCTGGTATCACTTCGAAGCGGACCCAGCCTTGACTACGCTGTTCTCTGCTCGTCTGCCATATGCTGCGGGCGATGGGGAATTTACGCCAGCGTACTCAAAATGGGGCTATGGCCTGAGAAACCTTAAGCCTTTACATGCTCAATCAATTCTGAATGCGGCGCTTCGTGGATTAAACGAATGCGGACCCGCTAGTTCACCAACAGAAGTTTATGCGCGCGAGCGCGAGCGCGCTGTTCTCGAAAAGATACGGGGAGCATATTTTGGTTCTGCAGCTTCGGGGATGTCGAAAAGAAATCACGGATCGCCCCAGTCTGCTGATCACGAAATTGGCTACTTGGGGGAAAAATATGTATTTGAGAAAGAAGTCGAGTACGTAAAAACAATCGGTCTCAGTGCTTCATCGGTAGAATGGACTTCTCAAGCCACCCCAACGGCACCGTTCGATATCAAGACCAAGAGAAAGGATAGGTCGGGTACTGGCTACTGCGACCATTTCATAGAAGTGAAGTCAATGCGGTCGTCTGAAACGGGGCGTATATTCATATCAAGCGCGCAAGTCGATTTTTCGGTCAAAAACCATCCAAATTCTGTGTTCGTGATTGTGAACTTCGGCAGCGGGGTTCCGGAGTCTTCTAGCGAGATGACATCTGAGCAGCTACTCAGGTATTACGCCTTGGAGCCAATCAAGTTTGAGGCGATCCCGAAGACCTAAAATGATTAGGATATTTGGAAATGACCGATAAGTTCACCCATGGCGTGGAGGTTCTTGCTACGGGTTCGCTGTACAACGCCGACCTGGCGCCGACCACCGCGGCCCAGCGCACCTGGACCTGGTATCACTTCGCCGCGCTCTGGGTCGGCATGGTCATGTGCATCCCGTCGTATACGCTCGCGGCGGGGCTGATCGACCAGGGCATGTCGCCGTGGCAGGCGGTGACGACGGTGCTGCTCGGCAATGCCATCGTGCTCGTGCCGATGCTGCTGATCGGTCACGCCGGTACCAAATACGGCATCCCGTATGCGGTGCTGGTGCGCTCGTCCTTCGGCACGCAGGGTGCCAAGCTGCCGGCGCTGCTGCGTGCCGTCGTCGCCTGCGGCTGGTACGGCATCCAGACCTGGTTCGGCGGCCTGGCCATGTACACGCTGCTCAACATCATCACCGGCAACGCATTGCAGTCCGATGCGCTGCCGCTGCTCGGCATCAATGCCGGCCAGCTGATCTGCTTCCTCGCGTTCTGGGCGCTGCAGCTCTACTTCGTCGTGCACGGCACGGACTCTATCCGCTGGCTGGAAACCGTGTCCGCGCCGATCAAGATCGTCATGTGCCTGTTCCTCGTCGGCTGGGCGCTGAGCCACGCCGGCGGCTTCGGCAGCATGATGTCGATGCCGTCGAAATTCGTCGAAGGCGGTGAGAAGGCCGGTCTGTTCTGGGTGGTGTTCTGGCCCTCGCTGACGGCGATGGTCGGGTTCTGGGCGACGCTCGCGCTGAATATCCCCGACTTCACCCGTTTCGCGCGCTCGCAGCGCGACCAGCTCATCGGCCAGACCATCGGCCTGCCGATTCCAATGGGCCTGCTCGCGCTGATGTCGGTCATCGTGACCTCGGCGACGGTCGTGATCTACGGCAAGGCGATCTGGGACCCGGTGGACCTGTCCAGCCGCTTTACCGGCATCGGCGTAGGCATCGCGCTGCTGGTGCTGACGCTCGACACCATGTGCTGCAACCTCGCGGCGAACCTCGTCGGCCCGGCCTACGATTTCGCGAGCCTGAATCCCAAGCGCATCTCCTATCGCACCGGTGGCCTGATGACCGCGGGCATCGCGCTGCTCGCGATGCCGTGGAAGATTCTCGAAAGCACACAAGGCTATATTTTCACCTGGCTCGTCGGCTATTCCGCGCTGCTTGGCCCGGTGGCCGGCATCATGCTCGTGGACTACTACGTGTTGAGGGATACGAAACTCGACGTGAAGCAGCTGTTCGAGGAACGCGGCATCTACGCCTACCGCAACGGCTGGAACCCGGCCGCGATCATCGCGCTGCTGGCCGGCGTGCTGCCGAACCTGCCCGGCTTCCTGCATGCGGCGTTTCCGCAGTCCTTCGCGGGCGTGCCGGAGGTGTTCAAGGTGCTTTACACCTACGCGTGGTTCGCAGGGCTTGGCATTTCGGCGATTGTCTATGCGGTGCTGATGCGTGGCGTGGTTTCGCGTGAGTCGCTGGTTCAGCCGCATTGAACAGGGCGGCATGACGTGCACGGCGAACACCATCCCCATCCAAGCCCTCCGGCCCGTCCGGCCCTTGAGACGGTAAGAATCCTGCGGTTCTCCGCCACCGCTTCCACCCCCCTTGAAGGGGACGGTATTTACCGCCGTTCCAGGCCGCGTGCGTACGGCCTGAACAAGCCCTCCCCTTCGAGGGGAGGGTTGGGTGGGGATGGTGTTTGCTTCGCCGCCAGATCGCCGCGCCACGTCGTCCTAGTCATTCGTCGGCAGCAACCATGCCGCATCCAGTCCGGAGACATCCCATGACCCTGTTGATCCGTGGCGGCACCGTCGTCGATTCCACCCACAGCTACCGTGCCGATGTGCTCTGCATCGACGGACGCATCGCGCAGATCGGTACTGACCTGGAAGCCCCAGCCGGCGCCGTGATTGTCGACGCCGGCGGACAGCTCGTCATGCCCGGTGGTATCGATCCGCATACGCACATGGAGCTGCCGTTCATGGGCACGGTCGCGAGCGACGACTTCTATTCGGGCACCGCGGCGGGTCTCGCCGGCGGCACTACGAGCATCATCGACTTCGTCATTCCCAACCCGCAGCAGTCGCTGCTCGAGGCCTTTCACGCCTGGCGCGGCTGGGCGGAAAAGGCCGCGTCGGACTATGCCTTCCATGTCGCCGTCACCTGGTGGGACGAGTCGGTGCATCGCGAGATGGGCGTGCTCGCCAACGAACACGGCGTGGCCAGCTTCAAGCATTTCATGGCGTACAAGGGCGCCATCATGGCCGACGACGAGATCCTCGTGAACAGCTTCCGCCGTGCGCTGGAACTCGGCGCGCTGCCGACCGTGCACGCGGAGAACGGCGAGCTCGTCTACCAGTTGCAGAAGCAGTTGCTGGCCGAGGGCAAGACCGGACCGTCTTCGCATCCGCTGTCGCGGCCGAGCGCCGTCGAAGGCGAAGCGGCCAACCGCGCGATCCGCATCGCCGAAGTCATCGGCGTGCCGCTGTACATCGTGCATGTGTCGGCGCGCGAAGCCGTGCAGGAAATCGCACGCGCGCGCGGCGAAGGCCAGCGCGTGTTCGGCGAAGTGCTCGGCGGGCATCTGCTGCTCGACGATTCGGTCTATCTCGATGCGGATTTCACACGCGCCGCGGCGCACGTCATGAGTCCGCCGTTCCGTCCGAAGCACCACCAGGAAGCATTGTGGCAGGCGCTGCAGGCCGGTCACCTGCACACGACCGCGACCGATCACTGCACCTTCTGCGCGCCGCAGAAGGCCGCGGGCAAGGACGACTTCACACGCATCCCGAACGGTTGCGGCGGCGTCGAGGACCGCATGGGCGTGCTGTGGCACTACGGCGTCAACACGGGCCGTCTGACGCCCAGCGAGTTTGTCGCGGTGACCTCGACCAATGCCGCGCGCATCTTCAACCTGTATCCGCGCAAGGGCGCGGTCGACGTCGGCGCCGATGCCGACCTCGTGGTCTGGGATCCGGCCGCGACGCGCACGATCTCGGCGAGCACGCACCACCAGAACGTCGACTTCAACATCTTCGAGGGACGCACGGTGCAGGGACTCGCGCGCCATACCGTCGCCGGGGGCAAGCTGGTCTGGACCGATGGCGACCTGCGCGCCGAACGCGGCGCCGGCCGCTATCTGCCGCGGCCGACATTCCCGAGCTATTTCGAGGCCAATGCGAAGCGGCGTGGCTGAACTCGTCGCACGGCACAATGTCTGCTGACCTGTACGGCAAATCCCGCAACAGTGCGGAGCCGCCCATTTCGGCGGCGCCGGCGTCGCGCAGAGGGAAACCTGATGAGAGTCGCCGTTGCATTCGCAGTGCTGTCCGCAGCCATTGCTGCGCCAGCCGCGGCACCTGTTGACGACAGCGAATTTCGGACAGAAGCGGTGGCCATCTTGCTGGAAAAAGCATTGTCCGAAATCGAGGACACGCACTTTGTCTGCGTGTCCGTAGAAAACGCTCCGCTGCTGCCGAACACGCTTTCGCGCTATGCCGCCGACCACGGGCGCAACCTGGGCGGTCCGGCCGAGTGCGTCTGCGTGGAGAAAGGCGACAGGCAGGTCTGCACACGAAAAGGATTTCCCGCGGTAAGGGCTTGCTGGTTGACGATGTTCGACTTCAGGATCACATCCGATCGAGAAGCGTTCTTGACGTATCTGGTGTCGTGTGGGTGGCCTGAGGGTGGAGGCGAGGCCGTGCGATTCGAGAAAAAAGAAGGTCGCTGGATATACGCGGAGGCTGTAGGCCGGATCGTGCTTTGAGCGGCTTCTCACGCAAGGCCAGACCGATCGAACAACGTCCGGCAGCGTCTCGCGCGTTGCAGGAATTGCGTGGCGAGATCGGCAACATCGCGTTGTCGTTTTGCATCCCTGCCCAATGACACGCCGCGAATGTGCGGTTCTTGACGTCATCGGTGCTGCGCGCAGCCAAGTCCTCCGTAGAGGCGTCAGATGATTCCGCAGTCACGCAGAACGTGACGGCAAGCGATCCACGGGATCGCGCGGTGTCGGCCCGCAGTCCGGCTTGCCTGAAGTGGAGGTCATCATGAAAGCTCGTCTGTTCGCGCTTGCCCTGGCCCTGTGCGGTTCCACGGCCATGGCGGAATCCCGCATCGATCTCGACGTGCTCGCAGCGCAGTCCGACCTGAGCACGCGCCAGGTCGCGATGCTGTTCGGCGCCTCGGCGGCGTATCCGGAGTTCAAGGCCTCCTACATGCAGGTCAAGCATCAGTTCACGCAGGCGGTTGGCCAGGAGCGCTACGAAGCCTTGCTCGCGGTCCACAAGGCACAGCAGGAAGGCCGTCGGGTCGCCGCGAGCGTCGCGCGCAAGGCGGAGTCCGGCATATGAGCTTTCCGAGCTGACGTGACCCCGAAAGCCACCATTCAATCAGCGCGGCCGTCAGGTTCTCCGTCTCCCCCAAGCGCGTGAACGCACTTGGGGGAGAGAGCTAAAGCGCCACGGCCGACGGCGGCCACCGCGTACATCGTCCGCGCTTACGGCGGTGCGGTCAATTGAGGCATGCTGCACCGGCCCATCGCCGGAGTGGACTCGTGGCCAGAGCGTTGCGTCGTATCGGCTGGTTGCTGGCCCTGCTGTTCGTGCTGTATCTCATTGCGGCGAACGTGTTTCTCAACGCGGGATTCGGGCCGGGCCTGATCAACCGCAAGCCGGACCGCTTCAGCATGCAGTGGGAGCATGGCCTCAGCTTGTATCCGGGGCATGTCGTGCTGTGGCAGGCGAAATTCCGCGGGCACGCGCGTCGCATCGCCTGGCATGCGCGCGCCGACCGGCTCAGCGGACGCATCGCGTTGTGGCCGTTGCTGCGGCGCGAACTGCAGGTGCCGCATACCTGGGCCGACCAGGTGACCGGTGGGCTCGATCTCACGCACGAGCTCGAACCGGCGGAACCGCGGCCGGGCGGCTGGGTATTGCGCTTCGACCGCATCGCCACCGACAGCCTGCGCGAAGCACGCTGGGGCAGCCACACCCTGACCTCGGACGGTCGCGCCGAATTCGGTATGTGGAAGCAGCTGCGTGGCGGCGCTCTGGAAATTTTCCCGTCGCAGGCGACGCTGCGGACGGTGCGGCTGCGCCAGGGTGACATCGACTGGCTGCGCGATGCCACGCTGGCGGTTCGCTTTGCGCTGCCGCGGCACACGCGCGACGAGGCGGCCGGCTGGCACCGGCTCGCGCTGGCGACGCTGTCGCTGGAGCTCGATGGCCAGGTGCCGGCCTTCGCGGTGCACATGGACGAGGAACCGCGCTGGCGCGGTGCGGTGGGGCAGGGCGAGGGCGGCACGGTGCACGCGAGGCTTGCGCTCGAGCGCGGCGAACTCATGCCCGGCGGCGTGCTCACGCTCGGCGTACCGCTGCAGGCCACCGACAGCGCCGGCAAGCGCTGGACGCAGCAGGCGAACCTGCAAGGCCGCGTTGCCGAGACGATCGAACTCAAGCTCGACCTGCCGCCACCGCCGTCCGGAAAGGGCCGCATCTCGGCCGATCTGCGCGTCGCCGGCCGCGAGGTGATCCCGCACCAGAAGGCGCCGCCGCTGTTGCCGCGCGTCTCGGGCACGGTCGGGGTCCAATGGCGCTTCGATTCGCTGGACTGGTTCGGCCCGCTGCTGGCCAAGGCGGCGTGGCTGCACCTCGACGGCGCCGGCGAAATCGACGCGAATATCCTGCTCAAGGACGGCCGCATCGACGCGGGCAGCACGCTGAAGATTCCGGACGTGGCGTGGCACGCCGACGTGCAGGGCGAACGCTTCACCGGGCGCGCGCGCGCCGACGGTCGCGTCGATACCGAAGACGGCGAGTTGCGCCCGCGCGTGGATATCGTCGTGCAGCAGTTCCAGATCGGCGAATCGGCCTCGCCGCAGCAGGCCATGGTACGCGGCAAGAACCTGCGCCTCGAACTGCGCTCGACCGGCCGCGTCATCGAATTCCGTGATTCGCTGCGCGCGCGGCTCGTGTTCGAGCGCGCCGACGTGCCCGACCTGCGCGGCTTCAACCGCTATCTGCCGGGCCACACGCTGCGATTCCTCGGTGGTCGCGGCCAGCTCAGCGGCGACCTGCAGCTCGACCCTGCGGGCAAGGTCGGCAAGGGCCGCCTGCAGGTGCAGGCGCGCCAGGCACAGCTGGCGTTGAGCGACCTCGAATTCAGCGGCGACGTCGACGTCGCCGCTCAACTCGCGCGCGCCGACCTCGGGAACGAGGAGTTCGTGCTCGACGGCACGCGGCTGGGTGTTCGCAACGTCAAGGTCAGCGATCCGGAGCGCGCCTCGCCTGGCGACTGGTGGGCCGACATCCGCTTCGACCGTGGACGTCTGCACTGGGGATCACCGCTGCGTATCGACGCGACGGCGTCCGCGCGCCTGCACGACGTGAGCCTGCTGCTCGCGCTGTTCACGCGCAACAAGGACTATCCGCGCTGGGTGCTGCGTCTGCTCGATGCGGGCGTCGTGGACGCGTCGATGCGCGCCGTGATGCGCGACGGCGCCATCGTGCTCGAGGATCTGTCCGTCAGTAACGACCGCTTCGACCTCAAGGCGCGCGTGCGCCTCGCCGACAAGCGCGCGCAGGGCGCTCTGTTCCTGCGCTGGGCCCGGCTTGGACTCGGGCTTGAATTGAAGGACGACGAGCGCAAATTCCACCTGCTCAAGGCGGCAGAATGGTTCGGGCAACAGCCACGGCTGCTGCCGGCCGCGCGCTGACCGGCGCGCCGCACCGCGGCACACTACGTTTCCCGCGCTGCGCCGGTTGCGCCGGCCGCGGCGTTTTCCACGGACGACATCGCATGCGCAAACGAACGAGCAGACAGCGTCAACGGGAAATCGCCGCGAAAGCGCGCATTCGCGATCTCGCGCAGCGACGGCGGCGCGTGCGCCGGGACCCCGACGCTGCTGATGGGCCGTGGGAAATGCTTCGCGTGGCGGGGGCCGAGACATCCTCGTCATGAACACGCCGCTCGACAATCCGATCTGGCATTCGCTGCGCAGCCGGCATGCCGCCCTGGGCGACGGCGGCCAGCATGCGGCTTGCTACGACCCCGACATCGCGCCATTCGCCGGCGTCGCTTCCGCCGATGCGCAGTGCGGCGCCGCGCTGGCTACCCTGCTCGGTGATCGCGAGCCGTACTACCTCGTCGGCGTGATTCCGCCGGTCGTGCCGGGCTGGCGCCTCGACGACCACGGCGTGATTGACCAGATGCTCTGCGCGCGCGCGCCGGATCTGCCCGACGGTCCGGCGATGGTCGAACTCGGCGCTGGGCACGTCGCGGACATGCTGGAACTCACCGCCCTCGTATTCCCCGGCTACTTCCGTCGCGACACGTTGCGCATGGGCCGCTATCTTGGCATCTACATCGGCGACCGCCTCGCCGCGATGGCCGGCGAACGCATGGCCTTGCCGGGCCATCGCGAGATCAGCGCAGTCTGCACGCATCCCGACCACACCGGCCGCGGCTACGCCCAGCGCCTGGTCGCGCAAGTCACGCGCGACGTGTTCGCCGCGGGCCTGCTGCCGTTCCTGCATGTGAGCCCGGGCAATACGCGAGCAAAGCAGGTCTACGAGCGGCTCGGCTATGTCGATCGCGCTGCGGTGGTGCTGTATGCGCTGCATCGCGATGAGTGAACCGTCCGCCGCCAGAAAACCGCAGGTCTTCGGCTTCGGCGCGCTGGAGCGCGTCGTGCCCTTTGCGCTCATCGTCGGCGCGCTGCTCGCCTGTGTGCTTCCGTTCATGCGCATCGAACCGGGTTATCACATCACGGTCTGGGTCGGCTTTGCCGCATTTGCGATGTTATATACATGCGGTGTTGTCATCGCCTGCAAGATGCGCATCGAACTCGACGACGAGACGCTCGTCGTACAGGGCGGTCCCATCCGTCACGTGATCGCGCGCCGCGATATCCAGCTCGATCGCGTGCAGCGCTTCACCCGCACGCCCCTGTGGGATCTCGAACAGCCTCTGCGGCGTAGCGGGTTCCGTATACCGGGCTTCGTGGTGCGCCGATACTCCGGCCCCGGCCAGAAAACCGTCGTCACCATCCTCACCGCCAGCGATGCGGTGTTCGTGCCGGCGCGTGACTTCGATCTCGTCGTGTCGCCGGAGGACATCGACGGGTTTCTGGCGGCGCTGGGTGTGACTGTTCCACTGGTGCCGGAATAGCGATGCCAGCACCCTCTTCTTCGCCGGTTGTCGCGCCTCGACGTTCAGTCGTCGCGGATTGCCATGCTGGGAATGGGCGCTGCGCCAATGTGGCTTCAGCCTCTTGCCTTGCAAGAACGGGCGGCATCGGCAAGAGGACAGGTCACTCCGGCGTCCGGAAGCCCGCCAAGCGCTTGCGTATGGCTGCATAACGCAGGCAACGTCGCGCACATCACACGCATACCGAGACACACATGGCCAGCAGCTACACCGCGGAATCCATGCACGCGCTGCTGCGCGCGCTAGTCGCGCCTGAGATTGCGGACCGGAAAGCGGCCGACTCGCTGATGTTTTCATTGTTCTGCGCATCGGGCGGCGAGAAGAATCCGCAGATGGCCGCATTGATCGATGCGGCAACAACGCGCTTCGGGGCCGAGGAAAGGGATTTCCTGCGCGATCTCACCTTGTTCTGGATGGATGCGTCAGCAATCGCGTTTGCCTCTCGGATGAAAGGATTCGGTAGCAGAGCCGATGCGACGCCATCGTGGCAGCCTTCGCCGCATGTTCCGGTGTTTTTCTGTCGTGAAAGACCGAGCTTTCACGCGTTCGGATTGTTCGGTATGGGCATAGGCGAATATCTGCTCGGCCAGAGCGCCCGCCTGGAATTTCTCGTGCCGCAGTTGCAGCGAGGGCTGGCTCATCCGGAACCTCTGGTCGCCGACCGCTGCTGGACGATACTCGGCAACCTGCCGGCGGCGGCTATCGTTGCCTTCCCGGCCATGCGTGACATGGCGTTTGAACGCGGCGCGCGTTTCGCGCCCGACCAGCCGATGCGTGCGTTGGCGGCGATCATCGCTGCGCATCCGTCGCTTGCGTGCGAGTTGGCCGATGCCTTGCGTGCCAATGTCGGCGATCAGCGGATCGAAGTGATCTGCGAGCTTGCAGGCCATTTGCCGCAGGTCCCCGAGCCGCTGGCTGCCGCGATGCGCGAGCGTTTCGACAGGAGTGCGGATGCCTCGGAGCGCTATACCTTGTTCGTTGCATTGATCCGAATTGCGCAGGGCGCCTCGTCGCCGGCCACGCGGGGGCTGCTTGAGTGTGCCGAGACGTTGTCGCAATCGAACGCCCCGCTATTGCGTGCCGCATCGGCATGGGGTCTGGTGCGCATGGGAAATGTGGAATCGCACGACGTAGCGATGATCGCGTTGTTGCGGGACACGGACTGGGTGACGCGCAGCAATGCTTGCCTGGCCGTAGCAGCGTGGACGCCCACCGCGGAACTGGCGATCGCCGTCGCCGATCGGCTCGGCGACTGGGAAGGATACGATGGATATCCGCATGCCAATGCGCTGCACACGCTCATCGCCTGGAAGGAGCAGTCCGTGCCCGCTGTTGCACGCATCGGGTGCTGGCTCGATGAGACCGATGTCGACGCCGGTGAACTGTCCGCCGATTCGCTGCTTGAACTGTTGCAATCGCTGGGGCCGCAAAGCGTTGCTTTGGTGCCGCAGGTGACCCGATTCGTTGCGGCGAACTGGCACGAAGAAGGCGAGCAGAACGTAGATTCCGACGCGGATAAGTGCCGAGAGGACGAGCCGGCGGACGAACCGCTCGACCCGTCGTCGATTCTCGACGGACTGGATTTGCCGGCAGAGATCGTTGCGCGGCTTCCGGTCGAGGAGATGCAGAAGGAAATCGATGAATGGGCGGAAGCGCTTGCCGATCCGCCGGATGGCGCGACAGGCGGTGGGTCCGGTGATCTCGTACAGCGCCTCGGCCTTGACCCGAACGAAGACATCCCCGGCACGCGCAGCTCGAAGGAATTGGCCGGAGAGCCGGACACCGAAGTTCTGCTGCGGCGATGGATTGCGCGGATGTCGTAGCTGTCGGGATGCTGTGACCTCCCAGTTACAGACCGTCGTCGTCCTCGTCGCGCTGGACGAGCTGGCGCGCGAGCAGCAATGGCTGGTCCCGCGTGCGCTGGATCGCAATGGCCTTGCCGTAGTTCGCGCGCGTCGTCGGGGCGCGCGAGCACGAGCTGCACGCCGGCCAGCGTATGGAGTTCGGCCTGCGTCGCTGGCTGGCCGGCGAGTTCGCCGTCGATGCGCGCCAGCGCCTGCGCGACCAGCGTGGAGGTCGGAATTTCGCCACCGACTGCACCGGGATGGCTGCCGTTGAACACCGAAACGAGGAACTCGCTGATCTGGCGCGAGGACGCTTGCGCCTGCACGGCGCTGTCGCGTTCGTGCAGCGACTAGCGCTCGGCGGCCTCGGCGCGATCGCGATCGCGATCGGCCATGACGCGCAGCGCGAAGCCCGCGATGGTGAGCAGGAACAGCGCCGCGGTCGCAAGCCACGGCCAATGACGCTGCGGGTAATTGCGTGTGACGTGGCCGCGTGAGCTGGCCAGCGCCTGTACCGGCTCGCGCTGCAGCACGCGCTGCAGGTCGCCGGCGCAAAGTCCACAGGGCATCCGACAGAAAAAGTGGCGACGTTCGCGCCGGCCGGCGTTACCCTGGGGGCACCACAACTCGTCCGGAGGGATCGCAGATGATGACCCCTGAGTATGACGTCGACGACGACAGCGATGACGACGATGAGACTGGCGACGCCCACGGCATCGCGGCGACGCTGATCGGAAAGGCTGGCATGGCGCCGGATGAGGCGCTGCGCATCGGCAGGGACCTCGAAAGACAATTCAAGGCTGCCATGGAGGAGCTGGGCGAAGCTGGCCGCGTGGCGTACGCGCGGGCCCGGCGCGAGGCGGCGGAGATGCTGGGTGTCGATCTTGACGAGAATGACGAGGTACTGCCGTCGGACGTGGCCGCGTTGAACGAGGCCGGCCCGGACGACGCCGAATCTCAGGTGGCGGTGGCACCGCCGGTGCCGGGCGACTGGCTGCTGCCGCGCGGCAAGCGCCGCCTGCACTGAGCGGTGGCATGAACCGGCGTGTATCGGCATCGCACCGGCACCTGCTGCCTCTGCGGGAGTGACAGCGTGGTGGCCGGCGGCGCCGCGTGCGCCGCCGGCCCGCCGGCGTATCAGACCAGCGTCAGCGTTACGTCGATGTTGCCGCGCGTCGCGTTCGAGTACGGGCACACCTGGTGCGCGGCGTCGACCAGCGCCTGCGCCTGTTCTCGCGGCAGGCCGGGCAGGGAGATCTTCAGCTCGACTTCGATGCCGAAGCCCTGTGGAATCTGGCCGATGCCGACGACGCCTTCGATGCTGGTATCGGCGGGCAGTGCGATCTTCTGCTGGCCGGCGACGAACTTGAGCGCGCCGATGAAACAGGCCGAATAGCCGGCGGCGAACAGCTGTTCGGGATTCGTGCCGTCGCCACCGCCGCCGCCGAGCTCGCGTGGCGTGGACAGCTTGACGCTGAGGGCGTTGTTGGCCGAGCTGGCCTGTCCGTCACGGCCGCCGGTGGCCTTGGCCTGGGCGCGGTAGAGGACGTTGGCGATGGACATGGTGTTCTCCTTGGGATTGGTGTGGGTTCTGTGTGTCGACGGATGACGGTTGCGTTCGCGGTCTGGATATAAGTCGCTAGCTATTTGATCGCGAGCTACTTGTTGCAGCGTGGTGAAGCCGTGGATGTAGTTCGAGGATTGCAGCGAGTAGCCTTCGTATCGGTGTCTATTCGCCGCGATTTCGCGTGAGGTTCCCGCGCAACCGCTCCAGCTCGGCCTTGATCGCGCGCAGTTCGCCGCTGGAGCACTCGGCGGCGCAGAACACCGCGCTGGGGACGTCCTGGGCGCGCTGGCGCAGGTGGCGGCCCTTGGCGGTCAGATCGATGACGACCTGGCGTTCGTCGTCCGCCGCGCGCGTGCGCGTCAGCAGGCCCGCGGTTTCCAGGCGCTTGAGCAGCGGGGTTAGCGTGGCTGAGTCCAGGTACAGGCGTTCGCCGATCGCTGAAACGGTCAGCGCGTCGTCTTCCCAGAGCACGAGCATGACCAGGTACTGCGGATAGGTCAGGCCCAGTGCGTTGAGCAGCGGACGGTAGACCTTGTGCATGGCCAGGTTGGCCGAGTACAGCGCAAAGCAGAGCTGCTGATCGAGCAGCAGTGCCGACGCGGCGTTGGGCTTGATGGCGGGCTTGGTCTTCATGCCGCGCATAGTAGATAGCGCGCTATTTAATTGCAAGCAACTTTAGTCGCTATCGGCAAAGCCGCAGTTTGGCGTGCCTGCTGCATGGCCACGTGTTGCCCAATCGCACAACCGGCGTACGCCGGGGTTTCGCGGTGTCTTTCACATCGGCAGCACCACCTGCATGCAGGATAGGCGTGGATCTTTCCTCGGAGCACTCGCATGCAGCACAAGGCCTTGCGATTCGGCAAGGGATTCCGCGTCGCCTTCGCGCAGCGCAAGGTGCAGGCGGCCGAAATGGTCATCGCGCCCGGCGGCAAGGAAGGCGGGCCGGACAATCGTCATCGCGGCGCGGACCAGTGGCTGTTCGTTGTCTCCGGCACCGGCCTCGCTGTGGTCGACGGCCGCCGCCAGAGGCTCAAGGCCGGCAGCCTGCTCGTCGTTGCGCGCGGCGAGCGCCACGAGATCCGCAACACCGGCCGCACCTTGCTCAAGACGCTCAATGTCTACTACCCGCTGGCGTATGAAGCCAACGGTGAACCGCTCGCTGCAGGGAAGTCGGCGACATAGCGAACGGTGTGCCGGATCTCGCCTGCGCCGCTGGGAACTCAGCCGCAGAGTTCGACCATCAGCGCGTCCAGCTCACTGTTGTCCACCTCGCGCGACCGCGCCAGCGAAGGTCCGATCCGCGTGAAATGGTCGACCTGCGCCTGCATCCACTGCTTGAGTGCCGGATCGAGCGGTTCGCGGTCGCTCTCGGACGCGAGCTGCTTGCGCCGCAGCAGTTCGGCTACGCTGTCGCGTTCGGCGGTGTCGACCCAGTCCGCAGCGACAAGTTCGGCGAACGCGGTTGGCGGTTGCGTGCGCGCGTGTTCGATCCAGCGGCAGGCGAGCACAGGACGCAGGAAATAGAACACCTTTTTCAGGCGCACCGTGTCGCCGCCGAGATGTTCGGCAAACGTGGTGCGCGCCGTGCCGAGATAGTGGTGCAGCGCCGACGCCGGCTGGAAGTAGCGCGGCAGCAGTTCGCGCAGACGCTGCGCGAACACGGGTTCCTCGCGGTAGATGATGGGCGAACCCAGCCATTCGTACAGGGCGACGTTGCCGCGCGCGAACAGGCGCAAGGACTTACGCAGGTCCCAGCCGCTGACGTCGAGATCGTTCGGCAGCATGCGCTCGATCACGTCGCGTGCTTCGATCACGCCCAGATACCAGTCGCGTGGGTGGCGGTAGACGAAACGCACGTCATAGTCGCTGTCGGGCGAGGCGAAACCCCAGGCGCGGCTGCCGGATTCGGCGGCAAACAGCACCTGTATCCCGCGCTCGTGTTCGAGTGCGGTCAAAGCAGCGAGTATCTCGGGCGTCATGCGCAGCGTGCCTCCCAGTCGGCGGTCAATTGCAGCAGTAGCGTATCGGCTGCCGCCGGATCGGTTTCAGGCGGCAGGTCGCTGCGCGTTTTCAGGCGTTCGCAGTCGGCGACGATGGCGTCGGCCATCTGCAGGATCTCGTCGTAGCGGTAGCGGCCAGCGCGGATGTCACGCAACAGCTGCAGCGGTTCGCCTTCGACGCGCACCAGCGGTTCGCCGCGCTCGAGGATGGCCTTCCCCGACAGCAGCAGGCGGATGGTGTGCATGAGATTCTTCGCGTCGAAATCGAGTTCGCCGGCTTCCTGCTGCCGCCAGCGCGACGCGTTGCGCTCGCGACGCCAGGTCCAGTAGTTCTGGTGATCGACCAGTGCCTGCTTCCAGGCTTGTTCGTTATAGAGCAGCAGGCCGGCGAAGTGCGTGGTCTCGTCATCCGCCGGAATCGACTCGCACGCCAGCGCGTCGCCGCGGAACACGCCGCGCGCCGCGGCGCCGTAGCGGTACAGGCGAAACACGTCGCGGGCATGTTCCAGCCGCGCGGCATGGCATTCGTCCAGATCGAGGCCGCTGGCCTGCAGCGACAGCGGTCGGCACGGCGCTTCGTCCCGCGCAGCGAGCCGTTCGCGCGGAATCACATGACAGTAGTCTTCCTTGCGCGGCGGCTGCTCCGGCTTGGGCTGGTTGATCCACTTGTTCTGTCCGCGCGCCTTCCTGATCTGGCTGAAGGCGTAACCGATGTGCGTATCGGCGCATCGCCGGCTCAGGAACAGCGCGCGATGGCGCAGCAGTTCATGCATCTCGGGACTGCTGCGGCGCACGCAGTCGGAGGGCATGTACAGCAGCTCGAGCACGGACGGATTCGCCGCAGCCAGCAGTTCGATGGTGCGTCGCAGACTGTAATACACAACATTGTTGCGTTCGTCGGCGATCTGGTTCGGCGCGGGCGCCAACGCGGCATAGGCAACGGCGGGAAGCGCGAAGATGCCGCGGATGTCCTCGTCGCTGTCGGCCGAGGCGGTGCCATAGGCGCGACTGCCGGAGACACATTCAAAGAGTATGGATCCGGCGCGCGGATTGTCGGCGGCGTAGAGGCTGCTCATGGTTCACCTGGCGGCGTCCACCGCGTGCACCGGGCCGGTGACTATAGGCGGAGGTCCGCGGACATGTCGAACGCACGCCAATACGTCGCGGTGCCGGCATCCGTCGGCCAAAGTGCCAATTGGTCGCCTGCCCACTGGTTCCCTGCTGCCTATCATGCCCAGGCCGGGGGGCAACGCGATGGGAGGGAGTCATGCAGCAACGGACGATATGCGGCGCGCTCGCGCTGGCCCTGGCGGCGATGGTGTCCGGCCTGCCGGTTTCGGCGATGGCGCAGACGACCGGAGCCGCTGGGTCGAAAGCCCCGCGCGTGGCCGCGCGCAAGGACATGACGGCTGTGCGGCGCGCGCCGACGGTGGCCATCGTGATCAGCGGCGACAGCGTGATCGCCGGGCCGGCGCGCGATGCGCTGGTCGCATTCGCACAGGAGCAGGGTTTTCGCGTGATCCAGGCCAACGGCCGCTCGCGCGAGTCGCAGCCGGGCGCTTATGCGCGCAAGGCCGATGCGGTGTTCTATCTCGATGCGGATCCGGTCGGTGCGACTGAGGTCGAGTATTACGGCAACGTCTCCACGCTTTACAGCGCGCAGTTCAGCCTGAGCGCCTACCGGCCCAGCGACGGCGAACTGCTGTTCAGCGCACCGGTGCAGTCGGTCGATTTCACGGCGCTCAACGCGCGTGAGAAGGGGCAGGAGACGGTCGAGCCCTTGCTGGCGGATATCGAGCAGGAGCTGCGGCGGATTCGCTGAGGATCGCGACGACGTGACGGCAGCTCCGGCGGCGTGATGGCCGCCACAGGTTCCGCGGTCGCTTTCAGGTTGGCGGGATCATGCATGACGACGGCAGTGCACACCTCGCTGCACCAGCGGCGGGCTACGGCGCATTCAATGACCGAACAGGCGCAGGAACAGCTCGGTATCCGGCTTGCCGCGATGGTGGTATTCGCGCAGCGGCATGTAGTGGGTGCGTTCGGACCACCAGAACGACTTGTTGCTCTGCGCGTTGAAGTCGCTGAGGCTGACGATGCTGCGCCAGTCCTCGGCCGTGTTGATGGTCGGGTCCTGCAATATCTGCAGGACCGCCTCGGCGTCGAGCTGTTCATGCAGGACGCGCGGCAGCTCCAGCGCCAGGCGTGACATGCCGCGCCACAGCGTGTGCGGGTCCGAGCCTGCGGCGTTGTTCAAGGTTGCACAGGTGAAAAAAGGGAAATAGCGGCCTACGCGGTCGACGCTGGGCATCAGCAGGCCGCACAGTGGCGCGACTGACCACATGCCGGCGGGCAGCATGAACTGCCAGACCGGCGCGACGAGATAGCTGTCCAGCCATTGCTCGGAGATCGAGCGCAGCGCGAACAGGCCCTCTTGCATCCATTCGTCGACGACGACGACCTGTTCACGCGGCAGGCTGCGCGTGACGAAGTCACCGAGCGCCGGAATCTTGCCGTAGAAGCCGAATTCGCCCGTCAGCGCCGCGCCGAACATCAGATGCGGCCCGGACAGGAGAAGCTGACCAGCTCGCGCAGGCGGAACGGGTTCTGCACGCTGCTGGCGGTTACTTCGAGCACGATGCGCTTGCCGTGGATCAGCAGTGCCGCGACGAAGCGCTCGGGTCCGGCGCCGGGCCGGATCTCGCCTTCGTCGAACAGGCGGAACAGCGCCCACGGCCCGGTCTTGACCATGTACTTCTCGCCGTCCTTGGCGCTGGCCGTGACGATGCGCACCTGGTTGGTCGCGCGCGGGCCAGGCCAGGTCGCGCGCTGCGGCACCTGCGGACCGTGCGCGTAGCGGAACACCTGGCCGTCGACATCGAGCGTCATCTGCTCGATGGTCGCATCCATTTCCAGCACCTTGAACTCGAACGACAGGTCCATGGCCTTGCCGCCGGACGGGAAGAACACGTCGCGGATGCGCGCGGCCTTCTGGAACGAACTCAGCGACACCTGCGAGCCGCCAGGCTGGCGCAGGACCCAGGTCGCACCCGAGACATCGGCCATCGGTGCGAGCCGGCTCTGGAAGAACGCATCCATCATGCCGCCCTGGCCGAACATGCGCGCGAAGTCGGCGAGCGTGACTTCCTGCGTGGCCGAGCGCTCGAAAGGATAGCGGCCCTGGATCGCGCGGCGGCAGAACTCGCCGAGCGAACTGTCGAGTTCCCCGCCCAGCGTGCTGCGTATGCTGCCGTCGGTCTGGCGGCTGCTGCTGTCGGCGAGGTTCTCCAGCATGCTGCGCAAGGGCATCGGCAGCTGCGCGGCCTCGGCGCGCACGCGTGTGAGCACCTCGGTCGAGGGCACGGTCAGCGTGGTGCGCGTCGCCAGCGCGGCCTGCGTGCCGGACATGTTCATGTACAGCTCGTTGAAGAGCTTCATGACGTTGTCGATCTGCGGCGCGCCGCTGTCGGTGCGCACGAGGCGGCGGATCGGTTCGAAGCGGTCGTCGACGATGCGCTCCAGGCGCTCTTCCTTGCGCACGGCCGTGGGCACGACCGACGGTCCCAGCGTGCGGCGCAAGTCGTCCGCGGCGGTGTTGACCTGGCGCTTGGCCTGGTTGAGCAGCGACGTGTCGTTGGCGTTCTCCGGCTTGATCAGCGTGGTTTCCCGCGCCACCGCGCGCAGGAACTGCGCGATCGGCGAATCGGGCGCGGACAGGATGCGTGCCGTTTCTATACTTTGCGACATCGAGTTGCTCTCGATGATGCGCACGTCCGACAGGTACGCCTCCCACAGGCCGACGTATTCATGCAGGTAGAGGCGCTTGAGGTCGCGCTGCAGTGCGCCTTCGGTCAGCGAATCCAGCTGCTGCTGCGGCCGCTGAGCGACGCGGTCGAGCACCCAGGACTCCTCGATTTCGAGCAGGCCGAGTACCGATCCGGCTTCCGGCAGGAACACGTTGTGGTAGCCGTGGAACGTGAACAGGCCGGGTATGCCCTTGGTCAGCGGCTCGTTGCTCGCGCGGCGGAACACCAGCGTCGACTGCGGGCCGCCGGCTTCGGCGATCGTGAAGTCGCTGATGGAACCGTTGTCGAGGCGGTTTTTCAGGCGGCTGTAGGCGCGCTGCGCCAGCGAATAGCGCGCCAGCTGTTCGCGCTTCTGCTTGACGAGGTCGACGTCCACCGGGAACGGCGAAGCGACCGAATCCGCATCGAGCAGGCGCGACAGATGTGTATAGAGCTGGTCGCGCTGCTCCTGCGTCGCCGAGGCCGGCAGGCTGCGCTCCCAGTCCAGGCGCAGGAACGCTTCCACCGTGGCTGCGTCGTAGCGCTTGGGATCGCTGAGCATCAGGTACACCTTGAGCGTCTCGTAGGTCAGCTCGAGGTTGTCTTCCGGCGTGGTACGCAGCAGCTCTTCCAGCCGGCGCACGATGCGCGGCAACAGCGCGCGCTCGATCGCCTTGCGGTACGAATCCTGCGCCGCGGCATCGAGCTTGTTGCCCTGGTAGAGGCCATACGTCAGGTTCACCGGCGGATCGCCGACGCTGAAGTTGGGGCCGTCGGCGAGCTTGACCAGCGCGTTGAGTCCCGGCAGCAGTTCGAGCAGCGCGCCGCCTTCGCCCTTCTGCATGGTCTTGAGATGGTTGTCGACGAGCGCGGTCTTGGAATCGACGAAATCGATGTAGCCGGTGTTGCGCTTGTAGCTCACGGCCCAGCCGACCACGGCCAGCGTGAGCAGGCCGATCACGCCAAGATGGCCGGCGATGCTGAGCCAGCGCTCGCGCCGTTCGGCGCGGCGGTTGCGGCCGGCCAGGTGCGCTTCCGGAAAAATGACCTTGTGCAGCAGGTCCTGCAGGAAGAAGCTCTTGCCGCTCTTGGGCGTCTGCTGCAGCGACACGCGGCCGTCAAAGCCGAGGCTGCGGTTGAGGCTGCCGAGCAGGCGGTCGAACGGCGTACCTTCCTGCGTGCCGCTCGTGAAATACACGCCGCGCAGCATCGCGGTCGGCGCGAACTTGGAATCGGCGAACACGTTCTGCAGCAGCTGCCGCACGAGCGGCGTGAGGTTCGAAAAGTGCTGCGGCAGGGTGTAGGCGCGCGAACGCCGTGCGGTATCGCTTTCGCCGAGCATGAGCTCAGGCAGCTTGTCGAACAGGCGCCGCGCGAGTGCGTCCATCTCCTGTTCCATCTGCTTGCCGAGTTGCTCGCGGTTGATGTCGGCACCCAGCTGCAGCGGCAGCGTGAAGCCCCAGACCTGCGCTCGTTCCTCCTTGCTCAGGTTCGCGAAGTACTCGTTGAAGCCGCCGAGCAGGTCGACCTTGCTGACCAGCACATAGATCGGGAATGCGATGTTGAGGTTTTCGGTCAGCTCGTTGAGGCGCGCGCGGATGCGTGCCGCGTGCTTGATGCGCTCGTCCTCGCTCGAGGTCAGCAGGTCCGCGACCGAGATCGTCAGGATCGCGCCGTTGAGCGGCTGGCGCGGGCGGAAGCGCTTGAGCAGCTTGAGGAAGCCTTCCCACTCGGCCTTGTCGGCAGCGGCGTCGCTTTCCTGCGTGGTGTAGCGGCCGGCCGTATCGAGCAGCACGGTCTCGTCGGCGAACCACCAGTCGCAGCTGCGCGTCCCGCCGACGCCGCGGATGCTTTCCTTGCCCATCTCCTCGGCCAGCGGGAAGCGCAGCCCGCTGTTGAGCAGGGCTGTGGTCTTGCCCGAGCCCGGCGCGCCGATGAATACGTACCAGGGAATCTGGTAGAGGTACTTGTGGCCGAACTGGGCGAACAGCCCGCCCTCCTTCTTGCCGCCGAAGCGCGTCTTCTTGAGCTGGGTCAGCGCGCGCTCGAAATTCGCGCGCAATTCGTCGATCGCCGCGCGCGAGGGATCGTCCGGCGCCGCGGCCTTGTTGTCGCGCAAGCCCATGACCGCGTCGATCAGGCGCGTGTTCATGCGCTGCTTCTTCCACAGGCGGATCAGCACGCGCAGCAGCAGGAGCACGAAAATGCCGACGATGATCCAGGCGCGTACCCTGGCCGGCTCCAGCGGCCGATAGTTGGCGAACGCGAACAGCGGGCCCAGGTACCAGATCGCGAGGGCGAGAGCGAGAAGGCCCAGCGCGATGAAGACGTAGCGGTTGAAGATCAGCGAAAACAGACGGCGCAGCACTAGCGAACCTCCTTGTTCAGCTCGGCGGGCGAGGCAAACACCGTGACCTCGACGCGGCGGTTCTGCGCGCGGCCGGCCGGTGTCGTGTTGTCGGCCAGGGGATCGGCTTCGCCGCGGCCTTCGGTGCTGACACGGCCTGGCGTGCGGATGGTCGCGTCGAGCTGTGCGGCGACGACGCGCGCGCGCTCCTGCGACAGCTCCCAGTTCGACGGGAAGCGCACGCTGCGGATCGGCCTGTCGTCGGTATGTCCGCTGACGAGCACGCGGCCGCGTACCTCGTTGATTGCCGCGGCGATGCGGTCGACGATCTCGCGATACTGCGGCCGCATCGTGGTGCTGCCGGATTCGAACAGGCCGTCGCCGCGGATCGTGACGGTGCTCTGCTCGGAATTCTCCTTGACCGACACCAGCCCTTCGCGGATTTCCTTCTCGAGGAACTTGGAGAAGCGCAGCGGCGGTGGCGCGTCGCGCACGACGGGCGGCGGTGGAGGCAGCTTCAGCGCGCTGATCGCGAGGAAGCTCTTGTCTGACTGCGCGGCGAGCCAGAACGACAGCAGCATGTAGAAGCCGACGCCGAGCACGACGGCGACGATGGCCGAGACCCAGACCGGGATCATGCCCCAGATGCGCGGCAGCTCGGCCGGATTGCCCTGCCAGTGCAGCGACAGCGGACGGTCCGGTACGCCGCGCGCGGTCCTGATGATGTCGGCGAGGCGGCGGCGCAGGTTCTCGAGCTGGCTCTGGCCGTTGGAGACGATGCGGTAGCGGCCCTCGAAGCCGAGCGCGATGCAGTAGTACATCAACTCCAGAACGTCGATGTACTGGCCCGGTGTCTGCGCGAGCTTGGCCAGCAGCTGGAAGAATTTTTCGCCGCCCCAGGTTTCATTGTGGAACGTGACAAGAAGTGAATTCTTTGACCATGCGCCGGAGCCGCCCCAGGGCGTCTGCGCGGCCGCCTCGTCGAGCACGGTGCACAGGCAGTAGCGCGCGGCGACGACATGTTCGGCCGGGATGCCCTGCGCCTTGGCGTTCGCGTCGAAGCGGCGGATCTCGTCGGCAAGATAGGTCTTGAGCCGGTCCGGATCGGCGTTGTGCACGAGCGTGCGGATCTGGTAGACCAGATTGAGGATCGGATTGGCGACCGCGATCAGCGGCGAGTTGCCGGACGGGATCTCCGGCTCGTGCGACTGCCAGACGGGCTGCGATCCGCCCGACAGTGGCGCCGCGGCGCCGCCCGGGCTCGGCATCACGAAGGTGCGGTTGTTGCCGGCGTTGAAGGGGTTGGACATGGTCGCTTCTGTCAGGAGTTCAGTGCGAGCCGGGTTTCAGCGGCCGGGGTTGCGAGCGCCCCGGCTGCCGCGGACGCCGCCGGTCAGCGGCGCACGGCCCAGCATTCGAGTTCCAGGTCGGGGAATTCGCCGGCCACATGCAGGGCCAGCGTGCCCGAGTTCTGCAGCTGTTTCCACAATTCGACCGACGTGTCCATTTCGAAGTAGTGATAGCCGGCGTGGTACGGGATCTGGCGCGGTGCAACCGGCAGCAGGCGCAGGCCGACGCCGGGCAGGTGCAGGTTGACGAGATCGCGGATCTTGTCGGCCGGGCCGATCTTGACCTGGGTCGGAAAGTTGGCACGCAGCGCATCGGGTGGCGTGCTCGCGTGCACGGCGAGGATGAACTGGGCGGTACGCAGCAGTTCCGCATCGTTGACGTGGCCGACGCGAACACCGTAGTTGCGGATTTGCAGGTCGATCTGCACGGCGTTCTGCTCGAGCACCGTCGACAGTCCGCGGCGCAGCAGGAACATCAGCGGCATGATGCAGCCGTAGAGATCGTCGTGATCGTAGTGCGGCCAGCTCGTCGGGCGGCGCGAGGCTTCCATGAACGTGGCGAGCTCGCCGGCGATCTGCACCAGCGCCGCGTAGAAGCGCTCCGGATGCAGCACCGACGGATTGATCAGGTGCGCAATCAACGGCTGGTAGCGGTTGAGCATCTGCAGCAGCAGGAATTCGCCAACCTCCGATACGCCACCGCGACCGGGCTGGCTCAGGCGGTCGGCGAGCACGTCGGCGCGCTGGTTGACCAGACCGTGCAACTCGTTGAGCAGCGACATCAGGTACGCGAACGTCGAACAGCTCACGACCGGCGGAATGTACTCACTGTCGAGCAGCAGCTGGCGATCGCTGCGGCATTCGATCACGCGCGCGACGCCGACGCCGAGCCAGCCGTCGGCCAGATCCTTCTCGAGCACCAGGCGCAGGCGCGGCGTGCCGAGCTGCAGATCGGCCGCTTCGCCGGCGATCGAGTTTTCGTCGCGTACGATGGCGTCGCTGACCGTATAGCGTGCGAGCGACGCGGGGTTGTCCTCGAACACGACGTGCTCGGTACCTGGACGCTTGAGTGGCAGCGCCAGATAGATCGTCTGGTTGACCACGCCCTCGCCGAAATGCAGCGGTTCGGGCGCGGCGCTCTGCAGCGGAAACGCGAACGAGGTGCCGTCAGGCAGCAGCCCTACCGCGTTCTGGATCGCGAGCTTGCCGACCGCGAGCGCCGCCACGTCCAGGCGCAGTTCGCGGAAGCCCCAGAAGAACGGTTCGGCCGCGAGGCTGCGCTGGTGCGCATGGAACTCGAGGTAGCGCTCCTGCTGCTGGAAATGCTGCGGGCGCAGGAACATGCCTTCGGCCCAGACGACTTTCTTGTAGGGGTCCATCTCACCTTCCCTGGAGTGCGGCGTGGCGGCGGCTCATGGCAATCACTTGGTCTTCAGCGGCGGACCGACGATAGTGACCTTGCGCTCCTCGAGGCTGACCTTGTATTCGACCGTGGGCTTGCCGCTCTTGAGGAACTCCGGCAGCTTGATCCACTTCTTGCGTTGCGGCGGCAGATCGAGTGCGGCGCGCCAGACGCTGTTCTCCATGTCGCGGAAGCCGACCATCACGCCGATCGCGTCCTCGTCGGCATCGAAGGTGTAGCTCTTCTTGACCGTGGCGCCCGGCTGTACCGGAAACGGATCGCGCAGCACCACCACGCCGTCGAGGCTGCCCTTGGTCTCGTCGGCCAGGGTGAAATAGTCGGCGTCCATGAACGGAGCGGCGCGCTTGAGCTTGAGCACGGTCACGACGGCCGGCGAGGGGCGCTGGTTGATGTCCGGATTGAGCTTGCTGTTCGCCGTCACGACGACTTCGACCGTGACGGGATTGCGTTTCTTCGGCGCCGAGGAGCAGGCGCCGAGCATGCCCAGCAGAAGCAGGCAGAAGAACAGACTGACGTAGCGCACTAGCGAGCGGGTGGCGGTCATGGCGTCGGGCACCGTTGGTTTGGAAGGCTCTGACTCTGGATCCCTCCCCTTCAAGGGGGTGAAGAACGATGGCTTAGAACCGCAGGTTCTCATCGTGCTGAACGCCTAAAGGGCAGGGGGGGTGGGGATGGTGTTGCCGGTTCGCGTCAGTTAAAGAAAATTCGCCTGCGGCGTCGATAGAACCCCAAGTGCTCAGGCAGGGTCCGGGCTGGCCTCGGCGGCGAGGTTGCTGACGCCGTTCTGGTCGGGCCAGGGCATGGTGATCTCGTTCGGGCGTCCGACCCAGACCGCCAGCGCGCTGTAGTTGTCCTGCAGCGGCGTGCCGCGCAGCTCGATCAGCTGTTCCATCTGCAGCAGCCATTCCTCGGCCGAGTCCGCGCGGGCCAGACTCTCCACCATCTCGGACTCGAGCACGACTTCCCAGAAGCCGTCGGTGCAGAGCAGGAAGGCATCGCCGTCGTTGACGTCGAACGCGGTTTCCAGCGCCGTCGGCGGCACGCCATCGCCCATGCCTAGCGCGGCATACAGCAGGTTGCGCTTGGCGTGGTTACGGATCTCGCTTTCGCTGATGACGCCGGCGTCGACGAAGGTCTGCACCACGCTATGGTCTTTGGTCAACTGGCGGAAACCGCGCTTGCGGAACAGGTACAGGCGCGTGTCGCCGAGGTTGGACCACTGCGCTTTCTGTGCGCGGCCGTCGAAGAACAGTGCGGCGACCGTCGCGCTCATCTTGCGCAGGCCGCCGGCGAGCTGCTGACCGTAGCGGATCGCGACGTCTGTCTGTGTGATGAGTCGCTCGATGTTCTGCTGGTTGAGTTCCGGTGTCGTCGAGTACGCCGACAGCAGCGTGCGTACGGCCGTCTCCGACGCGATGTCGCCGCCGCCATGGCCGCCGGCCCCGTCGCAGACGATGAAGCAGGCGCCGCCGTCGGACGTCCAGTAGCCGCAGGCATCTTCGTTGTAGTCGCGTCCGCCCTGGCCCGACAGGGTGGCGAACTCGACGCGGACTCCGCTGCCAGCGACGTAGGTATTCACCGGCTCTTCCCCGTGTTGATGCGATCGATCTCTTGCTCGTAGGCGCGCGCGAACGCGCGCTGGAACAGATTCTCGAATTCCTCGCGCGCTTCGCCGACCATTTCCTGGTAGCCGCTCTCGTAGAGGTCCCACAGGCGCGCCTTGTGCTTGGCGGGCATCATGGTTTCCAGCCCGCTCTTTTCGCCGGCGCGGGCCAGGAAGCGTTCGGGACCCAGCATCGTCGCCACGTCGTACATGGCGGCGCGCGAACCCGCGAGCAGGCCGACCTGGTGCGCAGAGAGATCGTCGAAGGCGTCGTCGATCGCGCGTAGCGGCGGCATGAAGCCTGGCGAGCCGCGGCCGAGCAGCTGGGTCAGCGCGGCCGCACCATCGGGCGCGAACTTGAGCGGATTGTTGCCATCGGTCGCGATGATGGTCACGTTCGCGCGCATTTCGTGTTTGGTCGAGGATCGTCCATGCATGAGGCGTATGGTACCGGCGGTCATCGCCGCAACGAGGCGACCCAGTACCTCCATCGCCTGCGGCGTGAATTCGCTGATGTGGTTGATGTCCACGCCGCAGCCCCGCGCGAACGCGGCGCGCAGGATCGCGGCGGCATCCGGGTCGATCGGGCAAGCCGACGCGGCTGGTGCGGGCATGAGTGGAGCGGGCGTGGCTGGTTGCGCCGGCGTGGCGGCGGCCGGCATCGCGACGGGCGAGGCGACCGGCGGCGTGGGGCGCGGCGGCGGCGCAGCAGCTGGCGCGGGACGCGCGGCGGCGGGCGGCGGCGATTCGATCATCGGCAGGTTGTCGAAGGTCGTGATCGCCATGGCCGGATCGAGCGCCGGTCCAGATTCGAGCAGGTCCGCCATCATCCGTTCGGCCGCCGCGACCGAACTCGCCGGTGCTGTTGCCGATGTGGGCGGCAGGACGGCCGGTTGCGGCGGTGGTGGCATCCGCAGCGGTGTCGGCGGCGGTATCGCGTAGGACGCCGCGGCTGTCGCCGGGGCGGGCGGAAGGCCGCCTTCGGGCACCAGCGACGGCAGCACGAACAGGGAGTCGATCTCGAGTCCGTGGTCGAGCGAGACGCTGGCGGCGCTGTCGTCGCCGCCGATCTTCAGCATCTCCAGCGGGTCGAGCGGATTGCGGTTGGTGTCGAGCGCGCGCTGTCGCTGGCGTGCTTCGTCGTCCGGCTCTGCCAGCACGTCGTTGCCGAGCGTCTGCAGCTCCGAAAACATGTCGCGTACGGCGGCCTTCTCGCTGAGGTCCTCGATGACGACGTCACCGACCGGCAGTCCATAGGCAGCCACCGGGGGTTGCATAGGCGGCGAGAACACATCGAAATCGTCGGGGATGGTCTGCACCGGGCGCGGCCGCGTCGCCATCGGGTTGGCCGCGGGCACCGGCACGGGACGCGCCGGCGCGGGTCTTGTGGGTGCGACGACCGGCGCAATGCCTGGTGGGGCGATCGGCGCGGACATCTCGGCCGGGGCCGGCGGCAGCATGGGCGTCGGTGAGGCGGGCAGGCTCGCCGGACGCAGTCCCAGCACATAGCGGCCGACCAGCAACTGATCCGACGGACTCAGCGTACAGCTGCGTCCGGGCGCTAGTTCGTTGCCGTTGATGAACAGTGAACTGCTGCTGCTGAGGTTGCTGAGGTCGACGGTGCCGCCCGGACCCATGCTCAGGCGCGCCTGGTGGCGTGAGATCAGGCGCTCCGGATCGTTCAACGGCAGATCGTTGTCGCTGCCGCGACCGACGCTGACCGGCGCATCGAGGGCGCGGCTCAGCGGCGCGGCCAATGCCTGGCCGTTATAAGACAGCACCACGAGTTCAAGCCTGACCGCCGACATTCACGCTCCCTCGTGCGCGCCCGATGCGTTTCGGATCCTGCGGCGCTTGTCTGTCGCGCTACACGTCGCTGCGGAACCCACCCGTGCGCACACGGCCAAGCCCTGAAAATTTTGAAGCTATCAAAACGCATCCGGCTTCGCAAACGCGCAACTTCCGTCGCAGTGTACGTGCACAGGATGTCATCGACACGCACGATCTCACATGCCGGGATCGCGCCGTGATGTCATTGCTGCGTAGCGCGCGACAGCTAGGCTCGAACCAGCAACTGTGGCACGGAAGTGGGCTGTGCGTTCGCGCGACAACCAACGGGTTCAGGCTGCGCAATCGTGCGACCGTGTCAAACAACGACTACATCACAAATCGTCTACGCAGTATTACGGCGCAGCAGCGATTAAATATGGATGCGGGTCACAAAGGTCAAACCTGCTCTTTGCACTACGCTTTCATTTCGCCTAAATTGCATACGACGCCCTCCCTCTCCGATGCTCAGGCATGGACGCAACTGTAAACACGCGCGTCACCCCGATTATTTCCGGCAAGGGTCTGCAGTCGGACCTGGCTCCGGGCAATGCGCTCGTTGCGGGCATGCGCCTGCGCGAGTTCGAGATCATCGAGACGCTCGGCGAAGGCGGCTTCAGCATCGTCTATGGCGCGCGCGACCTGCAGCTCATGCGCGACGTCGCGATCAAGGAATACATCCCGATCTCGCTCGCCGGCCGTGTCGCAACGACCACGGTGCGCATCCGTTCGGAACACAACCGCGAAACCTTCGAGGCCGGCCTCAACGGCTTCATCAACGAAGCACGGCTGCTCGCCCAGTTCAAGCATCCGGGACTGGTCGAGGTGCTGCAGTTCTGGGAAGAAAACGGCACGGCCTACATGGTCATGCCGCGCTACACCGGCAAGACATTGCGGTCGGTGCTCAAAGACATGGGCGGGAAGGGTGACGAGCCCTGGCTGCGTGGCGTCGTCGCGCCGGTGCTCGACGTGCTCGATCTGCTGCATTCGCGCAATGTGTTCCATCGCGACATCGCGCCTGACAACATCCTGATCAAGAACGACGGTACGCCGGTGCTGCTGGATCTGGGCTCCGCGCGCGAAGTCGTGACCGGCCTGCAGAAAGCGATCACTGTCGTCGTCAAGCCGGGCTACGCGCCGATCGAACAGTATTCCAGCGATTTCGCGCTGCCGCAGGGACCGTGGACCGACGTCTATGCGGTCGGCGCGCTGCTGCATTTCGCCATCGTCGGCTGTCCGCCGCCGGCATCGATCTCACGCATCATGAAGGATTCGCTGCAGCCACTGTCGGCCGCCGGTCTCAGCGGTTATTCGCGCGAATTCCTTACGGCGGTCGACCGTGCGCTCGCGCTGCAGCCGGGCGACCGGCCGCAGTCGATCGCCGAGCTGCGCGACCTGCTGCGCGTGACCGAGAACGACCGTACGATCATCAATTTTGCGCCGCCGCCGCTGATTCCGCCGGCGATCATTGCCGCGGCACCAGCGACCGCGCCGACACCGCCCATCGTCGAGCCCGTTGCGTTGGATATCGATCTGCCGGGCAGCGAGGACGAGCGCACGGTCATCGTGTCGGCGCAGGAAGTCGCTGCGCTGGTGCAGCAGCTGGCCGGAGCGAAAGCCGCGGCCGCCGCGAACGCCGCTGCGGCGAGCGCCGCTGAGATGCAGCGCGGGAAAAGCACCGATCCCGCCGTGCCAGTTGCCGTGCCAACGATCGATGCGGTGACAGCCGAGGCTGAGGCGGCTGCGGGCGCGCCGGTGGAAACGGCATTCGAGCGCGCCCCCGAAATCGTTGCTATCGCACCCCTGGTCGCGGCCGCGGCGTCCGTCGTGCGCGAGCCGGCGGAGCCGGTCGTCGCCGATGCCGAGGCGGGCACATCACCGTCACTGTCCTCCGTAGAGCTGACTGCACCGCTGCCGTCGGCGGTGGTGGAGCCCGTCGTCGAGGAGGCATCGATCATCGCCGAGGCACCGACATCAGCGATCGCGATTCCTCCGACCTACGGCGTGTCGCCCGAGCTGCCCGAACCGGTCGCGGTGTCGAGTTACGAGCTCACCCTCGAACCGATGGTCAAGCCCGAACCGCAGGCCGCTGTGGAAGCCGAACCCGTCGTTGTCGAACTGCGCATCGAGCCGGTAGCGCTGCCACCGCCGTTGGTGACGCCGCCGCCTGCTGTGTCAGGGCCGGCCTCGGCCTCGAAGTCGGCCGTGGACAGTCCGACCTCCGCCGCCGACATCGACGCGACGGTCGTCATGCCCGTGCCGCGGCACCTCGTCGAAGTGGCGAAGGCGGTCGGCGCGGGCGCAAGGGAGCCGGCGTCCAGGCCCGTCGGTCCGGTGACCCCGACGGCCGCAACAGCGCCGGCGATGACGAGCGATTCCACCGTCATCATGCCTGCGCCCGACGCCATCGCGCTGGCGCGCAGCGTCGCTGCGGCGGCTCCGCCGCCGGTCGCCGCAAACGCCAACGAGCCAACCATCATCCTGCCCTCGCCAGTCGTACTGGCAACGCCCGCGCCGTCGCTGCTCGATCTCGATCCGCTCGCACTGGTGCCGAAGCAGGAGAAGCCACCGACGAACAGTTTTCCGGAAATGGAAGATTTGCTGTCGGGCCGTCTGGCGACGGACTCGCGTCCGGTTGCCGTACCGGTGATCCATACGCCTGCACGCGCCGACCTCGGCGACAGGCCCGCGGTGGCAGGCTCCGTCGCAGCCGCAGCACCGGCACGGCCCTGGCTGCTACCGGCGGCGGGAGGCGCCGCGCTCGTCATCCTCGCCACTGTGCTCACGTGGTATCTGAGTTCGGGGAGCGAAGCGCCCTTGCCGCCACCGATCGTGGCTGAAACGCCGGCGGTGGCGGCGGTCGGCGATACCGCCACGTTGTCGCAGGCGCCGGCTGCGACAATCGATCCGCTCGCGTCGCCTTCGACCGATCCGAACGCGGTGACCGCGTCGGCCGACGTTGCCACAATGCCGACGCCGCCCGAAGCTGGAGCCGCCGTTGCGCCGGGCCTTTCCGATCCCGCCGCAAGCGTCGCCGGCACGTCTGTCGCGAGCATCGATCCGGCCGAGGTGCTGGTGCCGTTGAATGCGCCGGCCGAAACCACCTCGGCCGGCTTCGAGAGCCCGGGCCAGACCATCGCGCCGGCTGTCGCTCCGCCGCCTGCTGTCGTCGAAACCCCTCCACCCGCGCCCGCGACTACTCCGCCAGCTGCAGTCGCGAGCGTCGACACGGTCAGGACCGTCGACCTGACCGGCAACGCGTCGCCGCGCGGCGACGGAGCCTCCAGCCGTCCACGCGAAAACCCCGGCCGCCCGAAGCGCGAGACCAAGGTGGCATCGGCGACGACGGGAAATGTCAAACTCAGCATCCAGCCCTGGGGCGAGGTGTGGATCAATGGGAGCCTCAAGGGCGTCAGCCCGCCGGTGCGTTTCCTGCAGCTCGAACCCGGCACCTACAACGTGGAACTGCGCAACCCAGGCCTGCAGTCGCTGCGCCGTCAGCTCACCGTGACGGCAGGTCAGCCGGTCGCGATCGAGCATCGCTTTCAGCCTGCCGGGAGCGGAGCACAGTAACCATGCTCGACCGTTTCCGTCGGTAGCGGAACAGGACGTCGGGGGGCGCCTGTCAGTACGATCCAGCCGGTGAAACTGCCGGTAATCCGCAGCGACAGCGCTGCGGGCAGGAGGCACGATCGGTCGCCACCAGGCGGCGGCGTGAGAATGGCCGGTCAGTCGTCCGGCTGATCGGCGGGACGTCGATCAACGCAATGACATCGAACAGGGGAGCGTCAGTGGTCACCAAGGATTTCGTCGATTCGTTCCGCCGCGTCTCCAGGCTTGTTCTGGTGCTGGCATTCGCCGCCTTTCTCGGCGCCTGCGCCGCGAACAAGCCCAAACCAGCGCCGCCGCCGCCGCCGGATCCGGCCGAGGTGGCCCGCCAGCAGGCCGAGGTGCGCGGCAAGGAAATGCTCGCCAAGGGCGTTGGCGAATACGAGGCCGGTTCCTACGCCCAGGCCGAGGCCACGCTGCTGTCGCCCGACATCTGGGCCGCCAGCGACCGCATCAAGATCGATGCGCTCAAGCATCTCGCGTTCACCTATTGCGTCAGCGAGCGGCCGGCCTTGTGCCGCCAGTCGTTTGAACGCGCTCTGCAGCTGGATCCGAACTTCGACCTGACGCCGGCGGAACACAATCATCCGCTCTGGGGTCCGGAATTCAAGAATGCGAAAAATGCACAATAGTCGCGGTCGCTAGACCGTTGCGCGGCGTCAGCCGCGCAACGGTACGAGAACAGGGGACAAGATGAGCTTTATCGATGTCGAATCGCTGCTCGCCCCGGTAGACGCCGATCGCGTCTGCGGGACCGAACTCGACTACGACGCGGACTATCTGACGCTGGAGCGCAGCGTCGAGGGTCAGCCCGAACGTCAGTACGGCGACACCGTCATTCCTGCCGAAGGGCCGGACTGGTCGCTGGTGTTGCGCCAGGCCAGCAGTCTGCTCGGCCGCAGCAAGGACTTCCGCCTCACCGTCTTCATCGCGCGGGCATTGACGCGCAAGCACGGTCTGATCGGCGCGGCCGAAGGCCTCAAGCTCACGCTGGAACTGGCGCTGCGCCATTGGTCCGAGGCCTATCCGGCGCTTACGGTCGATGGAGAGGACGATCCGCTGCCGCGCGGCAACGCGCTCAGCAGCCTGACCGCCGCCGGCGGCCTGCTCGGCGACCTGCGCGCGACGGGACTGCCAACGCGTCAGATTGGTTCGCTGGAACTGGGAATTCTGGAAAAAGTCGCTGCCGGTCGCGATGCTGCCGGCAGCGCGCCGATCGCGCGCCATCAGATCGAACCGCTGCTGCAGGAAGAGATAGGCCACGGCAATCCGCATCTGGCGGCGCTGCTCGAGTTGCGCGCCACGACGCATGCACTCGACCGCCTCTGCCGCGAGCAGATGGGAGCGAGCGAGGCGCCGGACCTGCACTCGCTGACAGCCTGGATCGATCTGATCTTTCCGCCGCATCTGCAGCGCAAGGCCGCAGGAGGCGATGCCGCCGTAGCCGCCGACGACACGGAGACGCTCACGGAAGACGACATGACCTCGGCAGCGCCCGCCGGTCCCGCCCTGGGCGGCGGCGTACCGCGCCGCGCGCTGACGCGCCAGGACGCCGTGCAGATGCTCGATGCCGTGTGCAAATTCCTCGAGGAAACCGAGCCGGCCAATCCGGCGCCGCTGCTGATCCGGCGCGCACGCGGGCTCATCGGCATGGATTTCCTCCAGATCCTGCGCGAACTCGCGCCCGACGGCCTGGCCCAGGCCGAACTGCTGGCTGGCACGAACCGGAGCTGACCATGAATCCGTTCGCGCCAGGACCACGAATAGACCTTCCAACGCCCGACCTGGCTGCCACCATGTCGCCGGCAGGCCTGTCCCCCGGCAGTCCGCGCTTGGCCTGTAGCGCACGCGGACCCGATAGAACTGTGGTGAATTCCAGGAGATTGCGCAGATGACCGGTTCCAAGTACACCCGCACCAACAAGAGCAGCGCGCAGAAGTTCATCGGCCGCAACCGGGCGCCGCGCGTGCAGATCGAATACGACGTCGAGGTCTATGGTTCGGACAAGAAGGTCCAGATCCCGTTCGTCATGGGCGTCATGGCCGATCTTGCCGGCAAGCCGGTCGAAGACCTGCCGGCGGTCGCCGATCGCAAGTTCCTCGAGATCGACATCGACAACTTCGACGACCGCATGAAGGCGATCAAGCCGCGTGTCGCGTTCACCGTGCCCAACACGTTGACCGGCGAAGGCAACATGGCCGTGGATATCGCCTTCGAGAGCATGGACGACTTCTCCCCGGGCGCGATCGCAAGGAAGGTCGACGCGCTCTCGCAACTGCTCGACGCGCGCACACAGCTCAACAACCTGCTGACCTACATGGACGGCAAGACCGGCGCGGAAGAACTCATTGCGAAGGTGCTCAACGACCCGACCCTGCTCAAGTCGCTCGCGGCTGCGCCGCAGGCACCCAAGGCCGGCGATACCGACAACAGCGCCGCTTGAGCGCATAGAACACGGGGAATCCACTCATGGCGCAGAACCAGGTTCTACAGGAAAAACAGACTGCCCTCGCCGAAGGCAGCGACTTCTCGGCACTGCTGCAGAAAGAGTTCAAGCCGAAGACCGACGAAGCCAAGGAAGCGGTACAGACCGCCGTCCGCACGCTGGCCGAACAGGCCCTGTCAAACACGGTCACCATCGGCGCGGACTCGTACAAGGCGATCGAGGCGATCATCGCCGAGATCGACCGCAAGCTGTCCGAGCAGATCAACGCGATCATCCATCACGCCGATTACCAGCAGCTCGAAAGCGCCTGGCGCGGCCTGCACTACCTCGTCAACAACACCGAAGTCGACGAGATGCTCAAGATCAAGTTCATGCCGATCTCCAAGCGCGACCTGCATCGCACCTTGCGCCGGCACAAGGGCATAGGCTGGGATCAAAGCCCGATCTTCAAGAAAATCTATGAAGCGGAATATGACCAGCTCGGCGGCGTTCCGTACGGTTGCATCGTCGGCGACTACCACTTCGACCATTCCCCGCCCGACGTGGAACTGTTGACCGAAATGTCGAAGATCGCGGCCGCGTCGCATTGCCCGTTCATCGCGGGTGCGGCGCCCTCGACCATGCAGATGGAAACCTGGCAGGAACTCGCCAATCCGCGCGACCTGACCAAGATCTTCGAGAACACCGAATACGTGGCGTGGCGCAGCCTGCGCAATTCGGAGGACGCGCGTTACCTCGGTCTGGCGATGCCGCGTTTCCTTGCGCGCCTTCCGTATGGCGTGCGCACGAACCCGATCGACGAGTTCGATTTCGAGGAATCGACCGACGGCTCGACGCACAGTGCCTACTGCTGGGCGAACTCGGCCTATGCGATGGCGGTGAACATCAACCGCTCGTTCAAGTACTACGGCTGGTGCACGTCGATCCGCGGCGTCGAATCCGGCGGCGCGGTCGAAGGCCTGCCAACGCATACGTTCCCGTCCGACGACGGCGGCGTGGACATGAAGTGCCCCACCGAGATTGCGATCTCGGATCGGCGCGAAGCGGAACTCGCCAAG
>NZ_JAVTWC010000078.1:0-51381 GCF_032229445.1 Tahibacter sp. | reverse complement strand
AAGTAGCGATCAGAATATCGCTTCTTGGCCTCCGGCCGTGCGGGGCAGCTTCAGTCGCAGCGATGCGGAACACGTGACCCGGCTGCAGTCCCCGGAGGTCAGGCAGATCGGCCAATGGCACGACGGCATCGCGGCGCAGGTAGGCCACACGCGGCGCGGTCGGCGTGCCGTTGATGACGCCGAACACGAGCGCATCGCGCATGTCCGGCTGGGCGCTGGGGCAGGTGCTTTGCGGAATCGTCTTGGCCATGGCGCGAACTCCGTCCTGGCCCTGGTATCACTCGCCGAACGAGCGCGGCATCTGCGAGCGTTCGATGAAGCCGACGAGGATGCCGCCCTTGACGCGCGAGATCGCCGGTTGCGCGTCGATGCCTGGAAGGCGGTTGACCGCCTTGGTCACTTGTCCGGCAATGTCGAGTGCCTGTGCCGGCTCCATGTTTTTCATGATGCGGCCGACGATTTCCCAACGTAACGAGAGGCTCGGACCGCCGGACGGGACGTTGAACTGGGTCGCGGCGCGCGTGATGGCGCCATCGATGGACTTGGCGAGATCGGCAGCGGAAACGACATCGGCGGAAACACGCGTCGTCGCCTTCTTTGCGGTTGCCATGAAAACCTCCGGGCCATGCGGGCCATGGGTTGTCGAACCGAAAGCGGAACTGAACTGCGGTAAGTTGCCGTGTGGAGAAGTGCATCTATGGCAACGTGCGCAGACGCTACGCCTGCCCCGAATGGCTGTCAACACGACGCCGGCGGCTGCCGCTGAGAACCCGGCCGCCGCCCGCCGTGATTGCATGGGCTTCATCGGATTCCTGCTGGATGCGATCTTCGATGCACTGCAGCAGGCCATCGACGGCGCGCTTGTGGGTATGGCCGGATCAGAAACGCCGGTAGAAACGCCGGTAGAAACGCCGGTAGAACCGCCGGTAGAAACGCCAGAGATAGCACGTGGGACACCCGAACGCGTCATGGCGTTGCTGGCCGAACATCCCACCTGCACCCTCGCGGAGGCGACGATGCAGAAGAACGGGGGTGAGGTTTCAGCGGTAGACATCTACCCGGTACCGCGGCACCGTCGTTTCGCGCGCAACCCACTTGAAACGCCGGAGCGGCGCAACGCCGCCCCGGCAGCGAAGGACTTACAGACCCTTGCTGAAATGGGCTTCCAGCATCCCGCGCACATCGCGCGAAAGCAGCAGCGCCACCGCTTCGACCATCCCGAAATGCGAACGTGCATCCGCGTCATCCAGCTGCGGCATGGCCAGCGTGCCGCAGAGTTCCTGGATAGCCGTAATGCGATCCATGATTTCTTCCTGCAACGCCTCACGCTGCGCCGGTGTATCGAGCACATACGCAAACAGCACCGGCTGGCAGGCTGGCAATTCGCGGGGCAGGGGATAGAACGAACTGTGGCGGGTCATGGCGCGCGCCTCCCGGACACGGGAACAACGCCGCCAATGCGGACAAGGCAACAAAGACAAGGCTCAATGCCGCCAACTGCAGACCGATTTTCCATGACAACTCCCTTTGCGTGGAGTCGCCACCCGGAACGGCGAAAAGGGTGGCGAACGGTGTGCGGGTTGGCGGGCCGGCTTACGGACCGGCGAGCCTTGCGGCTCCCCGCACACCGCCGCCAGAAATCAGCAGGCTACGCCGCATGGATTCCGGGCACAAAAAAAGCGCCGGCTTCGCTGCGGCGCTGTGTGCGCCGTAAGAGTTCGGGCCGCCAAGCCCGGTTGCCGAATTGGCGGCAACGGGCGGATTGTTTACTTGGCAGCAGGCGGCGTCAAGGGCGCGGATTTGTACCGTGGTGGGTGAACAGAATGCGTTGTGGAATATGCTCGTCGCGCTCACGACGGGCGTGAGTGGCAGTTGCGAGATCCCGTTAGGTAGCGAAAGGTTCACGCCAAGGCTGGCGACCTTGGCTGACGCGACCACGAGCCAGATTCCGCTCGATGTCACCAAGGAAGCAGCCATCTACGTCAGGGAGCCGAAAGCGGTGTCAGGTTAGCGTGCTGGCGCTATTCAGGAAGTTAACCTGACCCCGCTACTGCGCCGCGATGGTGTTTCGAAACGCCGCCATGTCGCGGGTTTGAAGTTCAAAAGAGATCGACTTCATCTTGGCTTTGATCGTGGCGTTTCCGCGAGCGTGGAAACGCTCCCAAGCCTCGCGGATTCGGCACAAGTTGGTCGCGAGCCGGTACATGGTCATGCGCAGCACCTGCGCCAGCTCAGGGAATGTAATCCCGTCGTCCCCTTCCCTCTGTCTCAGCTGCGCGAAGTTGTTCAGGAATTTTTCTGCGACGTCGGACGCAAGGATGATCTACTCAATGTGCGGGCGCGCGTAGTAAGCGTCGTGGTTCGGAGCGCTTATTGGTGGCGTCGCTCCTCATGGGATCGTTTCACAGGCGAACAAGGCTGCGTGATCATCGAAAGCACGTCGAGCACGTGCGCGGCGGCGGGTTTCGGGCGACGAGTTGGCCTGGTGAGGGTTGGCGGACAGCAGGCACGAAAGCCGGGGTTTCCTCACGTCCGGAACAGCGAGACGCCTATCCTTCAGTGGGCGCACCTTGAGGCGCGGCCTGCGCACTGAGCCGCACATACCACACCCCCTTGTCCTCGCTGAGCGCGAGCAAGTCGTAGGTCTTCACCATGCTCAGAAGGCCTGAGTGACCGTAGGTTTGCGGCGAGAACGAAGGTTCGGTGCGGCGGAGGTAGTTGCCCAACGCGCTGAGGCTGACCTTGCCTTCGGAGGTGTCCGCCGTCAGCAACGCGACGGCTTCGACCACCGATCGCGGGCGCCGCTTGACGGCTGGCTTGGCCTCGGCGGGTTTCGGTGCGGGCGCCTCGTGCTTCGCGACCTTCTCCGCGGGCTCTGGTTCGGCGGCGGGCTGCTCCAGGGGAGCCCACTCAAAAAACTGGTCGCTGGCGTTCCGGAGCGCGTCGGGCGTCTTGCTTTCGCCAACAATGTGGACCGTCGCGCCGCGCTCGCGCAGCTTGCGGCATAGGTAGGCAAAGTCGGAATCGCTGCTGACCAGGCAGAACGTGTCGGCACGATCGTCGAACAGAACCTCCATCGCCTCCAGGGCCAGCGCCAGATCGGAGGTGTTCTTGCCGGCGGCGTAGTGATACTGGAGGCAAGGAGTAAAGGCTTGGCGGACCAGCGCATCCCGCCATTTGGGCACGCCCAAAGTGGTCGCGTTGCCGTAGCCCCGCCGCACCACGACCCGCCCAAACTGAGCGGCAACCCTCAGCGCGTGGTCGAGGATGTCCGGCGGGACGTTGTCGCAGTCCACTAAGACGGCGATGCGGGCATCTGCGGAGGCACCAATAGCCATAGGTGTTCCTTTGAAGGTTTTCGTCGATGGAGCCTACGCCTCCGGCGCGCAAGCGACGGAGACGAAGCAGGCGCTGCGCCGGCAAATTGCGGACAGCACGCAAGAATAAAGCAACGATGGGACTAAGCGCCGTTCTTCATATGCGATCAATCGTTCTCGCCGCCCAGCTGATAAATCCGTTGCTGCGGATTCACCACAGCCACGAGCATCGCCGACACCGCCAGTACCCCTAGAACGAGGTATTCACCCCACTCGAACCAGCTGATGTATCGGGTATCGAAGGTTCGCCGAAAACCGGGTCAGGCTAGCTTGGTTGCTTTACAACAATAACGCCGAAAGCGGCGTCAGCTTAGCTTACGAGCGCTACCCAGGACGTTAGCCCACATTGAACAGTTAGGCACCATCCGCTTCAATTGCGCGCTCAAGTACAACATAGTGTGTAAGGCCAAACCCGACTTCAACAAGTAGACGCATCAATCTGGTTGAAGCGTTCATGGAGAAACCAAGAACGTTTTCCTCAAGCCGTACGGGATACTCTAGCCCGAGCGTACTGTGCGTAACTCCCGGGAAAGCGGATAGCTCACTCAGTACATCTCGATGCATCTCAATAAACGCGATAGCAGGCCTTGCTGATCGTGAAATGAGTACTTGTCTCCATTGCCAATTCTGAACTCAAGCCCGCTGGTTGGGTAAGAAGTTCCGATACACGAGTAGCGCTTCTTCTCGCCTTTCCTCCAAACATAGCTTGGTTCCAACGGACACTTGGCTAAGAACGCTCCAACATCGAAACTTTCTCCGAGCGCAAAGAAACGAAACTCATCCATCTCAGTGTCGCCTGTCATTGGGCCGAGTCAGTGATGCCGAACGCCGCGTGAAACTGCTGCTGGCTGGTAGAAAAAAACAGGATCAGGTTATCTTAGTTTCTTTGTCCAAGAAGCTAGTCCCTCACCCCGTCGTCTCAATCCGCTCCACGCGCTGCAGTCCGCGCGGCAGCAGGCCGCCGCGGCCGGCGCGGTTGCCGCCGTATTCGACGAGGTCGGCCCAGCGCAGGGTGAGTTTGCGCGCGCCGGCGTAGAGGGTGATTTCGCCCTTGCCTTCGGTCACGACGGTGATACCGACGACGCGTTCGCCTTCGTTGAGCTTGGTCTTCGGGATCTCGATGAGTTTGTTGCCTTTGCCGCCGTTTTCGAGTTCGGGCAGTTCGGCGACGGAGAACATCAGCAGGTGGCCCGCGCTCGTCGCGACGACGATGCGGTCGCGTGAGGCGTCCGCGACGTAGGCGGGCGCGAGCACGCGGGCGTTGTCGTCGATGTTGAGGATCTGCTTGCCGGCTTTCTTGTTGCCGAGCAGGTTGGCGAAGCGGGTGACGAAGCCGTAGCCGAAGTCCGATGCGAGCACGAGGCGCGTGTCGGCGTCGCTCATGGCGATGGCTTCGAAGCGCGCGCCTTGCGGCGGCGCGAAGCGGCCGGTCAATGGGTCGCCGTTGCCGCGCGCCGAGGGCAGCGTATGCGCTGGCGTGGAGTAGCTGCGGCCGGTGGAGTCGATGATCGCGACCTGCTGCGTGGTGCGGCCGCGCGCGAAGGCCTGCAGCGCGTCGCCTTCGCGGTAGTTCATGCCGGCCGGGTCGACGTCGTGACCCTTGGCGGCGCGAATCCAGCCCTTCTGCGACAGCACGACCGTGGTCGGTTCGCTGGCCACGAGCGCGGCTTCGTCCAGGGCCTGGGCGACCTGGCGTTCGATGATCGGCGAGCGGCGTTCGTCGCCGTGCTTCTTCACGTCGTCCTTGAGCTCGTCCTTGATCAGGGTCTTCAGGCGCTGCTTGGAATTCAGGATCACGTTGATGCGCGCGCGCTCCTCTTCGAGCTGGTCGCGCTCGCTGTTGATCTTCATTTCCTCGAGCCGCGCGAGCTGACGCAGTTTGGTCTCGAGGATGTAGTCGGTCTGTTCCTCACTGAGCTTGAAGCGCGCGATCAGTACCGGCTTGGGCTCTTCCTCGGTGCGGATGATGCGGATCACCTCGTCGAGATTGAGGTAGGCGATGCGCAGGCCTTCGAGCATATGCAGGCGGCGTTCGACCTTGGCCAGGCGGTGGTTCAGCCGGCGCGTGACCGTGTCGGTGCGGAAGCGCAGCCATTCGTTGAGGATCTGCTTGAGATTCTTGACCTGTGGACGTCCGTCCAGGCCGATGATGTTGAGGTTGACGCGATAGCTTTTTTCCATGTCCGTGGTCGCGAACAGGTGCTGCATCATCTCGTCGGCGTCGATGCGGCTGGAGCGCGGGATCAGCACGAGGCGGATCGGGTTCTCGTGGTTGGATTCGTCGCGCAGGTCTTCGAGCATCGGCAGTTTCTTCGCGCGCATCTGAGCGGCGATCTGCTCGAGGATCCGGGACGGCGACACCTGGTAGGGCAGCGCCGTGATGACGACGTTGCCTTCTTCCTTCACGTAGACGGCGCGTGCACGCACGCTGCCGGTGCCGTTCTCGTACATGGCCTGCAGTTCGGCCTTCGGCGTGATGATCTCCGCGCGCGTCGGGTAGTCCGGGCCGAGCACGTGCTCGCAGAGGTCGCGCACGGTCGCGTCGGGATCGTCGAGCAGGCGGATGCAGGCGCTCGCGATCTCGCGCAGGTTGTGCGGCGGGATGTCGGTGGCCATGCCCACGGCGATGCCCATCGAGCCGTTCAGCAGCACGTGCGGCACGCGCGCCGGCAGCCAGGACGGTTCTTCCAGCGTGCCGTCGAAGTTGGGCGTGAAATCGACCGTGCCCAGGCCGATCTCGCTGAGCAGCAGCGAGGCCATCGGCGTGAGCTTGGATTCGGTATAGCGCATGGCCGCGAACGACTTCGGGTCGTCGGCGGAACCGAAGTTGCCCTGGCCGTCGATCAGCGGATAGCGGTAGGAAAAGGACTGCGCCATCAGCACCAGCGCTTCGTAGCAGGCCGAGTCGCCGTGGGGATGGAACTTGCCGATCACGTCGCCGATGGTGCGGGCGGATTTCTTCGGCTTGGAGGTGGCGTCGAGGCCGAGCTCGCTCATCGCGTAGACGATGCGTCGCTGCACCGGCTTGAGCCCGTCGCCGACGAAGGGCAGGGCGCGGTCCAGCACCACGTACATGGAGTAGTCAAGGTACGCGCGCTCGGCGTATTCCTTGAGCGGTATGCGTTCGAAATTACTTTGCAGGCTCATCGTTCAGACCAGTCCAGGCGCGCGGACCGGTCGTTCTGACCAATCGCTCGGCGCAAAGACCGCCATTGTGCCGGATTCAGGCCCGCGCTTCGAATCAGGCGGGCAACGTCGAGTCAGGCGCGCAACAGGGACCGCACCAGGAACAGGCCGACCAGCGTCGCGATGATGGAACCGGTCACATGGGCGGTGATGAGCGCGCCGGCCCAGCCGTAGTCGCCGCGGTCGAGCAGCACCGCCGCCTCGCCTGAAAATGTGGAAAAAGTGGTCAGGCCGCCGAGAAAGCCCGTGCCGGCGAACAGCCGCAGCGTCGGCGAGAAGTCGGCGTGCGCGTCCACGATGCCGATGAGAACGCCCATGAGCAGCCCTCCCACGAGGTTGGCGGCGAGCGTGCCCAGCGGTAGGTTCGCGAACAGCGGATTGAGCCAGACCCCGAGTGCCCAGCGCAACCAGGCGCCCACGGCGGCGCCGATCCCGATGGCCGCGGCCGATATCCATGACATGTGCGCAACTCCGCGGCCGTGAATGCGCAAATTCTAGCGGGACTGGCAAGCGTGACGATGGTCATGGCCGCCAATCGGCAATTGTTCCGCGCAGGCCGGCCGCGCTTGGTGCATCATGACCAGCCCGGCGCCGCGTGGAATGCGGCGCCCCAGCGCCCGCATTCCAGGATTGACCATGACCCAGCGCGATGCCCTGACCCAGCCTTTGAACGACGAGGAAATCCAGACCCTGTCGCGCTTCCTCGACGAGCGCGCAGTGGAGCGCGACGGCATGAGTTTCGAGATGCTCGACGGTTATCTCACCGCCGTATTGTCCGGTCCGGAAATGGTCGCGCCGTCGGAATGGTTGCCGCAGGTCTGGGCTGGCGAGGAAGCCGTCGGCGACGAGGCGGCGGTGTTCGACGACCAGTCCGAGGCCGAGCGCATCCTCGAACTCGTCATGCGCCACTACAACCGCATCGCCGGCGTGCTCGCCCAGGGCGGCGCCGAATTCGAGCCCTGGATCGGCGAATTCGAGCTCGAGGACGGCGGTGTCGCGGCCTATGGCCAGGAGTGGGCGCTGGGTTATCTGCGCGGCGTGGGCCTGCGCGAGGAAGCCTGGGACGCGCTGCTCGGCGATCCGGAATGGGAAGACGACCTCGAGGCGATCGATCTGCTCGCGCGCGGTCCCGACGACGAGGAAACCGGTTCGGAGGTCGCGACCCAGGAACAGCGCGACGAGCTCATCGACGACATGGTCGGCTTCGCGCTCGATGCGCACGATTTCTGGCTCGAGCAGCGTCTCAAGCCCGCCACGGTGCGGCGCGGCGGTCCGAAGGTCGGCCGCAACGACGACTGTTCCTGCGGCAGCGGCAAGAAATACAAGCAGTGTTGCGGCAAGGGGCAGTGAAGCCCATCGCGTAGGCGCGGGAGAACACGCAGCGCATGAGCGTAGTACCCAAACGCGGACTGACCGTGCTGCTGGCCGGCCTGGCCATGTTCGGTCCGTTCGCGATCGACACCATGTTCCCGGCGTTTCCGGCGATTGCCGCGGAGTTCGGCGCCGACGACTTCGCGATGCAGCAGACCTTGTCGATCTATCTGATCGCCCTGGCCGTGATGTCGCTGGTGCATGGCCCGCTGTCGGACGCGCTCGGACGCCGGCCCGTCGTCATTGGCGGTGTCGCGGTGTTCACGCTGGCCTCGATCGGCTGCGCGCTGACCTGGTCGACCGAAAGCCTGTGGATGTTCCGCGCGGTGCAGGGCATGTGCGCCGGTGCGGGCTGGATCGTGGCGCGCGCGATCATGCGCGACCTCTACGAAGGCCCGGTCGTACAGCGCCTGATGTCGAACGTGTCCATGTTGTTCACGGTCGCGCCGGCGCTCGCGCCGATGATCGGCGGCTGGGTGCTGCTGATGGGCCATTGGCGCTGGATCTTCTGGTTCCTCGCGCTGTGGGGCGCGTTGCTGCTGGTCGCGTCGATCTGGCGCCTGCCCGAATCGCACCCGCCCGAACGGCGCATCCCGCTGCGCGCCGGCGCGCTCGTCGGCGGCTACGCGGAAATGTTCATGGACCGGCAGTTCTGGCCGCTGGCCATTGCCGGGACGATGAACTTCAGCGCGCTGTTTCTCTACATCTCGGCGGCGCCGGCTTTCGTCGTCGGCCTGCTGAAGCTCGGGCCGCAGCAGTTCGGCTGGCTGTTCGTTCCGGCGGTCTGCGGCATGTTCCTGGGTTCGCTGCTGTCCAGCCGGCTGGCCGGACGCTACAGCGTGCCGCGCACGATAGGGCTCGGCTACACCATCATGCTGATCGCGTCGGGTATCAATGTCGTGGTCGCGCTGATCCTGCCGCAGCCGCAGATACCCTGGTCGGTACTGCCGATCGGGCTGCACGCCATCGGCATCTCGCTGTCGTTTCCCAGCCTGGTGGTGCTGCTGCTCGACCGCTTCCCGCGCCATCGCGGCGGCGCGTCGTCCTTGCAGGCGTTCGTCAGCCTCGTCTTCAACGCGGTGCTGGCGGGCCTGATCGTGGTCTTCGTTTCCGGCAGCGCGCTGCATCTGGCGCTGAGTGCGGCCGGGCTGACCGCCATAGGCTTCATCGCCTGGCGCATCTTCCGCACGCGCGTCCATGTGGAAGAGGCGCTGGCGGGTGCCGCGGCGGCGGATGCCAGGGAAGTGTCGTCTATCGAATGAGCGGCGCCGTAGCTCTCAGGCCGCCGGCGCGCTGCCGAGTATCTGCTTGAGCACGTTGAGCACTTCTTCCTTGCCGCCCATCAGCGTGAGGTGGCAGTCACGCGCGATGTCGGTGCCGATGTTGACGTTGTAGCCCTGGCCGAGATCGTTGCCGTCCTCGTCGATGCGCGGATAGGTTTCCACTTTGCCGATGTACATGATGCGGTTGGCGTCGACGAAGCGACCATCGGGCAGTTTGATCCAGCGTTGCATGGCGCGGTCTCGGCGGTGGGCTTGCGCGAACATAGCACGGCCGTCCGCGGCGGCGGCAGACGCAAGAGCAGACGCGAAACGGCTCAGCGCCGCCGCGGGCTTGCGGTCGGCGTCGCATGCCGCGGTATCCATCAGCGCGCGACTTCGCGCGCGACGAGATCCAGTACCTGCGGATCGATGATCAGGCTCAGGTGCGAGGCATCGACCTCGAGGTAGCGACAGGGGCCCGGAGCATCGGCCGACGCCTCCCAGGCGACGACGCCGTCGCTGCGGCTGAAGATCGATGTCACGGGGGCGCGTGCGCCATCACGCAGCATGTCTTTCATGGTCCGCGTCTGCAGCGGCGTGCCGCCGAGCCAGTCGTAGAGGCGTGACAGGTGGCTGGAATCCGGATCTGCCGTGAGCGGCGATCCCAGCGTCACGATGCGCCCCACCTGGCGCGGCAACCGCCCTGCGACCACGCGCGCCATGAGTCCACCCAGCGACCAGCCGACGATGCGCACGCGCTGGCGGGTACGACGGGCCAGCGCGCGTACACGCAAAGACAGGCGCCGCATGACGTCGGCGCGCGGGCCACGGTTGATGCCGAGGTTCCAAGTATGTACGTCGAAGCCGGATGCTGTCAGGTAATCGCGCAGCACGACAGTTGCCGCATCGGAGGTGCCAAACCCCGGGACGACGAGCACCGGCTCTCCGTCCGCTCGCCGATGTGGCCGGCGCCTTTTCAGGACCGCCTTTCCGAGATCGAGGAATACGCGAATTTCCCCCGCGGCCTTCCATAGCGACGGGGGAGTGATCCTGGCAGTGGGCGAGACAGTCCGTGTCATATCGTCATCTTCAGAACTTAGCTGACTCGGCGACCGTCGAGGCGATGCCACGCGTCACGGACTGCCGGTTCGGCACGATCCCACGCGAGGCCGCTGGTGCCGGCGCGTTCCGGCCAGCGCGAAGCCAGTTCCGGCGAGACCTCGTCCCAACTGCGATCCGCGTATTGGGAGCGCGACTCCCAGCCGTAACGGTAGGCCGGCTCGTAGTGGGCGTAGGGCGCGCCCGATGTGACATAAGGACGCGTCGCGTAGGTGCTTTCCCAGTACGTCGCTTCCGCGGTCGGATCGATCGCTTCGGCCACGCCCTTGCCGGCGAGACCGCCGACCACCGCGCCGACGGCGGCACCGACGGCGGTACCGATCGGTCCGGCGACCGTGCCTATGGCCGCGCCGGCCGCGACACCGCCAGCAACCGCACCGACACCGGTGCCGACCGGATGGGCGCCGGTGGCGCCGCTGAGCGGATCAAGGTTCAGGTCGGTCGATACGGGCTGGGTCGAAACGGGCTTGTTGGTTGCCATGGTGCTACTCCTTGGTTGAGGGACATCGGAGTGAGCAGTGGCAACCGGCGTGCCAGCGCAGCGCGCTGCTGGCACATCGTCGGAAAAGCCCAGCAAACAAGCGGTTTTCCGGTGGCCGGTCACGAAGAGGCGAGAGCAGCCAGCCGAGCAGAACGCACGCTGCCGTGTCACGGGATCGCGCAATGCATGAGCGGGCCGTACAGCGATCGCGGCAGCGATCATGAAAGATATTTAATTAATACTTTAATATAAAAAGATAATCGTGTCGTGTCGACATGACTATCACGCCGCCGGATCGCCTTGCCGGCCACGCGCGTGATTCGGGTGAGCCCGATAGCGCATCGGCCCCAATCTGAACCATGCATCATCCATATGGATGGTATGGTCCATCCATACAGATGAGGAAAGCGTTTCATGGATGCCAAGCCGCGCCTCCCCGAAACCGAGAAGATCACGATAAACCTGGGTCTGATCGACCTCGGGCAGATCGACCTGCTCGTACAGGAAGGCTTCTTCAACAACCGCTCCGATTTCATCCGTACGGCGATTCGCGCGCAGTTGCTGGCTCATGCCGACACGGTGCGGCAAACCGCGGTCCGCAAAATGTTCGTCATGGGCGTGCAGGACATCACCGCGGCCGACCTGGTGGCGGCGCAGCACGCGGATACGCGCCTGCGGATCCGTGGCCTGGGTCTGGTGCGCATCGCCGATGACGTCACGCCCGCGCTCGCCGCGGAAACGATCGAGTCCATCGAAGTGCTCGGCGCATTGCACGCGAGCGCTGCCATCAAAGAACGACTCGCCTCGCGTATCAAGTAATTAAAGGAATCAACGAATGACGGTTTTCTCCGAAGCCATGCGCGAAGCATTGCGGCTCACCCGTGCGGGCGCGCTGCGTGACGCGACGCGCGTCATCCGGGACTCACTGCGTGGTCCGCAAGCGCCGACGACGACCCACGAGGGCACGTTCGTGCCCGCATCGCGGGATGCGCACGCCGCGCGCAGCGCTTCAGGCGCCAGCCGGCCGCTGGCACTCGATCCGCCGCCGGTGTCGCGAAGCACCACGCCGGAACCGGGAGCCGCGGAGGCCGTCGCGCCCCGGCCGGTGTCGCCGGGCCGCTTCGTGTCGGGCGCGTATTCCAACGCGGCAGGCACGCGCGCCTACCAGTTATGGGTGCCGGGAATGGATACCGGCGTGGCCGCATCCGCACGACCGCTGATCGTCATGCTGCACGGCTGTACGCAGGACGCCGACGATTTCGCGCGCGGCACCCGCATGAACGAATACGCCGACCGCCATGGCTGCTACGTGCTGTATCCAATCCAGGACGGTGTCGCCAATCCGCAGCGCTGCTGGCGCTGGTTCGAAACCGCGAACCAGGCCCGCGGTCGCGGCGAGCCGTCGATACTGGCCGGGATGACGACGCAGCTTGCCGGCGAATACGGTGTCGATCCGGCGCGGATCTACGTGGCTGGCCTGTCCGCCGGCGCGGCGATGGCGATGGTGCTTGGAGAGACGTACCCCGACGTTTTTGCCGCGCTCGCCATCCATTCCGGACTGCCGCTCGGCGCTGCGCGCGACGTGCCGTCGGCTTTCGCGGCAATGGCGGGCCGATCGAAACCGCACGCACGCACCAACGCGGCTCAGCACAGCACGCGTCCCGTGCCGGGAATCGTGATTCATGGCGACGCCGATCGCATGGTGGCGCCGGGCAACGGCGATGCCGTCGTCCGCCAGCTGCGCGAGCGCTATGAGCACAGCGCCGGCAGCGCGCTCGTGCTCAGGTCCACGACCGAACCGACCCATGCGAGATCCGGCTTCCACACCGCCGACGGGCGGCTCGTCATCGAGCAGTGGAGCGTGCGCAACGGCGGTCACGCCTGGGCGGGCGGCGCCAGCGCAGGCTCCTATACCGACCCGGCCGGCCCCGATGCGAGCGCGCGCATCGTGGAATTCTTCCTGACCCATTCGCTGACGCCTGCGCGCGGTGGGCATTAGCCGCGTACAGGTAGGCTGCGCAAGCCCTCCGGCCCGTTGGGCGTTGAAGCCGATGAGAACCTTTCGGTTCTGAGCCACCGGCTCCAACCCCCTTCAAGGGGAGGGCTCAACGCTTTCGGCTTCGCGTAGCGTCATGGCATTTTGTTAGGCGTTCTTAGTTCCAGCCGCAGTCCTGACCCTTGTTCTGCTGCTTGAGCCAGGCATGCAGCGGCGCGAAGTAGTCGAGGATGGCCGAAGCGTCCATCTCGCCCTTGCCGGTCAGCTCCTTCAAGGTGTCCTGCCAGCGCTGGCTGGAACCCTTCTCGAGCATGGCCCAGAATTTCGCGCCGGCGGCCTTGTTGCCGTAGATCGAGCACTCGTGCAGCGCGCCCTTATAGCCGCCGGCCTTGCACAGCTCGCGCTGGAACTGGAACTGCAGGATGTGGGCGAGGAAATAGCGCATGTACGGCGTGTTGCCGGGCACGTGGTACTTCGCGCCCGGATCGAAATCGGTCTCGCTGCGCGCGACGATCGGCGCGACGCCCTGGTATTTCTTCTTCAGTGCCCACCATGCCGCGTTGTAGCCGTCTGGCTTGATCGAACCGTCGAACACACCCCAGCGCCATTCGTCGATGAGCTTGCCGAACGGCAGGAACGCGATCTTCTCGAGCGCCTGCTTCATCTGCGCGTTGAGCATCGCTTCCTTGCTCGGCTTGTTCGCGCCGGCCAGGCCGATCTGCGCGAGATAGCCCGGCGTCAGGCTGAGCTGGATGGTGTCGCCGATGGCTTCGTGGAAGCCGTCGTGCGCGCCGGTCTGGAACAGCGGGGGCAGCTTGTTATAGGCCAGGTAGTAGTAGATGTGGCCGAGCTCGTGGTAGATCGTGCGGAAGTCTTCCTCGTTCGCGTTGATGCACATCTTGATGCGCACGTCGCCGTCGAGATTCAGGTCCCAGGCGCTGGCATGGCAGACCACGTCGCGATCGGCCGGGCGCGTGAACTGGGATTTCTCGTAGAACGATTTCGGCAGCGCCGGGAAGCCGATCGAGCTGTAGAAGTCCTCGGCGCGCCTGACCATGGCTTCCGGTGTATAGGCCTTTTCCTTCAGCGCCGCGTCGACGTCGAGATTCGACACGCCCGGATACGGCTGCAGCAGCGGATACAGCGCCGACCAGTCCTGTGCCCACATGTTGCCGGTGATGTGCGCCGGAATCGTGCCGTCCTTGGCCAGCTTGCCGGGATACTGCTGCTCGAGCTTGTGGCGTGCATAGCACTGCAGGTCCTTGTACAGCGGCTCGACCTGACCCCAGAGGCGGTCGGTTTCCTTGCGCAGGTCCGCCGCGCTCATGTCATAGCCCGAGCGCCACATCTCCCCGGCATTGGCGTAGCCCATCTCGCCGGCGCCTTCGTTGACGAGTTCGGCGAAGCGCACGTAGTCCTTGCGCATGCCGCGCGCGAGGTTGTGCCAGGCGGTCCAGGCGTCGAGGTCGGCATCCCAGTCGCGATTCTCGGCCAGCACCTTGCTGAGCTGGTCCAGGTTGCGGCAGGTTTCCGGCTTGGTTTCGTCGGTGCAGGACTTGCCCGAACCGTAGGCGGCGTTGAGGCGCGAGGCGATCTGGGTCAGCTCGGTCAGCTTGGCCGGGTCCTTCGGCGCCGGCATCGCCGTCTGCAGCTTGATGAGGTCGATACCGCGTTGGGTCGCCGGGGCTATGCCCTTGACGCCGATGAATTGTTTGGATTTGTCCACATTGACAGAAAGGCGGCCCAGCGCTCGCTCGTTGGCCTTGGCTACCAGCACTTCGGTGTCGCCGTTGATGTAGGTTTCGGCGACCCACTGGGCCGCGGTCGCCTCGACGTAGTTGTCGCGGATTTCCTGATTGACTCCGGCGACGAAACGATCGGCGGACGCGGCGTCGGCGGCCTGCGCCGATACGGTCGAGTGCGCGCCTGCTCCTACACAAAGAGTCAGCGCCAGCGCAAGTGCGGAACGAACTGGTTTCACGGCTACGTCTCCCGAAAACTGCAGCCAACGCGGCCGCTCAAGTGACTGGTCAGGCTAGTGTCCGCTCCGCGCGAAAGCAACCGCGGTGCTTGAAATGCCGGCATACGGATAACATCTGCGTCCTGACCGCATGACTTCCGCAGGACGACCCGCAATGAGCACAGGACAAGGTTCCGCCGGCAACGTGATCGCCGCGGTATGCAGTTTCTTCATTCCCGGTCTGGGGCAGCTGGTGCAGGGGCGTGTACTCATGGCTCTCGTGCATTTCGTGCTCGCCGCCGTGCTGTGGCTGATCTTCCTCGGCTGGATCATTCATCTGTGGTCGATCATCGATGCGGCGCTGTTCAAGCCGCGCGGCTGATGACGCGCCACCGGGGCCGGTTCCGACCGACCCGGTTTCCGTAGCATGAGCGGCCAGTCCGCCGGAGTCGATTCCGCATGATCGTGACGTTCATCCTCATCGGCCTGACCGTGGCCGTGTCGCTGCTTGCGTTCAGCAATCCCCGTCTCAAGCAGCAGCTGGTGCTGTGGCCGCCCGCGGTACGCCGCAACCACGAGTACTGGCGTCTGGTGAGCTACGGCCTGGTGCATGCGGACGGCATGCACTTATTTTTCAACATGTTCACTTTGTACATGTTCGGGCAGTTCATGGAGGTGTACCTGAACTCCCGGATGGGTCCGCTCGGACTGCCGGTGCTGTATCTCGGCGGCTTGGTCGTGTCGATACTGCCGAGCTATCTCAAGCACCAGAACGATCCCAGCTACTACAGCCTCGGCGCGTCCGGCGCCGTGTCGGCGGTCCTGTTCGCATTCGTGCTGCTGCGTCCGGGCGCGACCATCTATCTGCTCGTGATACCGGTGCCGGCGCTGATCTTCGGAATCGCCTACCTGGCCTACACCTGGTACATGGACCGCCAGTCCACCGACAACATCAACCACAGCGCGCACCTGTGGGGCGCGGGTTTCGGTCTGCTGTTCATGGCGCTGCTGGAACCGGGCCTGGTCACCGGTCTGTTGCGCTGATCGCATCAGGCGGCTGCCGATGCCGCGAGTGAAAGATCGGTGTTGGAGGGCGTGCCGGTGCGTGAATCCCGGTGACATCGGGGGCGGATGCGCTGATCTGTGTTCATGTTCGTGTTCGAGGCCGGCAGCGCGTCGATGGACGCCAGGGCTGGACGTTTGCCGTTCCTGGGCGTCTGCCGTCAGTCGGGCGGCCCTTACCCGGAGGCGGTTCGCCGATATCGGCGGGACCGCCACGATCAGCACATCCTGTTCACCGACGGCTTCGATCCCAGGCCTGCGCGTTCGCGCGGCCCGATGCGCGCGGACGCACCGCAGGCGGCATTTCCCCGCATCCGTTTGACCGGCCCGCCGCTAAGCCGGACACTTCCCCGCGGGGAAAGGAGTTTCAGGGAGACGACGTGGGCGTGTTCGCGTTTTTGCAACGGATTTTCGGCAGTAAGCCGGCGGCGTCGGAACGACGCGACAAGCCGCGCATCAATGCACGTGAAGGCACCCGTGTGCTCATCGTGGACGATTCGCCAACCATCGTGGCGTTGCTGCGCAAGGTGCTGCAGCAGAACGGCTACGCGACGCTGGAAGCCGGCGACGCGGAGGAAGGCATCCGGCTGGCCCAGGTCGAGCTGCCCGACCTGATTTTTCTCGACATCGTCCTTCCCGGCATGAACGGCTTCGCCGCACTGCGCCAGTTGCGCCGCGATTCGCGCACCAAGGAAATCCCGATCATCATGATCAGCGGCAATGAACAGGCCACCGAGCAGTTCTATGCCCAGCGCATCGGTGCCGACGATTTCATGAAAAAACCCTTTTCGCGCGCAGAGGTATTCATGCGCATCGAGCGCCTGCTCAATGCCGAGAAGGTGCCGTTCCGGGTTTCGCAGGCCGCGCGCCGCGACGTTTGAGGCAAGAAAGAGGTGAGAGGAGTGAGAAACGAGGGGCAGCCTTTGAGCGTGCGCTTGACTCGTTCCTCACTGCTCCACGCTGCCTCCCGACCTACCTGCAGCCGTTTGACGGCTGAAGCGGCGAGAGGCGTGAGAAACGAGAGGGAGCATCAGGTGCCCGCGTCCCTCTCGTTCCTCACTGCTCCACACGGGTTTTCTTACTGTGCGGTCAGGCCGCGACGTTCCAGCAACGGCTTGACGTCCGGATCACGGCCGCGGAAGTCCTTGAACAGCTGCATGGCGTCCTGGCTGCCGCCGCGCGAGAGCAGGGTCTTGCGGAAGTGGTCGCCGTTCTTGCGCGTCAGGCCGCCGTTTTCGTTGAACCACTCGACGCTGTCCGCATCCAGCACTTCGCTCCAGATGTAGGCGTAGTAGCCGGCCGCATAGCCACCCATGATGTGCGAGAAGTAGGCACTGCGGTAGCGCGGTGGCACCGGCGCGAAATCGACACCGGCCTTCTTCAGCGCGGCGGCCTCGAAATCGAGCACGCCCGATGCTTCCGGTGCCTGTTCCGGCTTGATCTGGTGCCAGGACTGGTCGAGCAGCGCGGCGCCGAGGTACTCCGTGGTCTCGAAGCCCTGGTTGAACTTGTCCGCGGCGATGACCTTGTCGACCAGCGCCTGTGGAATCGGCTCGCCGGTCTTGTAGTGCTTGGCGTAGTTCTTCAGCACTTCCGGCCAGATCGCCCACATTTCATTGACTTGCGAGGGGTACTCGACGAAGTCGCGCGGTACGTTGGTGCCGGAGAAGCGAGGGTATTTCACGTTGGAGAACATGCCGTGCAGCGCATGGCCGAACTCGTGGAACGCGGTGTTGACTTCGTCGAAGGTCAGCAGGGTCGGCTCGCCCTTGGGCGGCTTGGGGATATTCAGGTGATTCGCCACGACCGGATGCGCGCCGAACAGGCCGCTCTGCGAGACGTATTCGTTCATCCACGCACCGCCGCGCTTGTTGTCGCGCGCGTACCAGTCGACCAGGAAGATCGCGAGCGGCTTGCCGTCGGCGTCGGTCACGTCGAACACGCGTACATCGGGGTTGTAGACCGGCAGGTCGGTGCGTTCCTTGAAGCTCAGGCCGTAGAGCTTGTTCGCGGCGAAGAACACGCCGTTCTTGAGCACGTTGTCGAACTCGAAGTACGGGCGCAGCTGGCCTTCGTCGAAGCTGAACTTCTCCGAGCGCACCTTTTCGGCATAGAACGACCAGTCCCACGGCGCAAGCTGGAAGCCGCCCTTTTCCTTGTCGATCATGGCCTGCAGGTCGGCAGCTTCCTTCTTCGCGTTGGCGACGGCGGCCGGGGCGAGCTGGGCGAGGCGGTCGTTGACGGCCTTGACCGTCTTCGCGGTCTCGTCTTCCAGCGTGTAGGCGGCGTGGTTCTCGTAGCCCAGCAGCGCGGCGCGCTTGGCGCGGATCTTGGCCACCTGCGCGACGATGGCGCGGTTGTCGAATTCACCGCCGTGGCTGGCGCGGCCGACCGAGGCCTTCTGCAGCCGTTCGCGCAGGGCGCGGTTCTGCAGCTGGGCCAGGGCCGGCTGGCCGCTGGTGTTCTGCAGCGCGATCACGTACTTGCCCTCGAGCTTGCGCTGCTTGGCGGCTTCCGCTGCGGCGGCGATGGCTTCGTCGGACATGCCCTTGAGTTCGTCCTTGCTGTCGACGATCAAGGCCGAGGCGTTGTTCTCCTTCAGCATGTTCTGGCTGAAATTGGTCTGCAGCGTGGCCAGTTCGGCATTCATCGCCTTGAGCGTCGCCTTGTCGGCGTCATTGAGCTTGGCGCCGGCGCGGACGAAGTCGGTGTAGTAGCGCTCGATCAGGCGCGTGTCTTCGCCGTCGAGGCCCAGCTTGTCGCGCTTGGCGTGGAGCGACTCGATGCGCGCAAACAGCTTGGGGTTCAGCGCGATCGCGTCCTGGTGCGCGGACAGCTTGGGCGCCATCTCGCTCTGGATCTTTTCCAGCTCGTCGTTGGTGTTGGCGCCGCTGAGGCTGAAGAAGACGGTCGTGGCGCGGTTGAGCAGCTGGCCCGACTTTTCCATCGCGACGATGGTGTTGTCGAAGGTTGCCTCGGCGGAGGCATTGGCGATCGCGTCGATCTCGGCGCGGTGCTCAACCATGCCGGCTTCCATGGCCGGGGCGAAGTGCTCGTTCTTGATCTTGTCGAAGGCCGGGTACTGGAAGGCGAGCGTGCTGGGTTTGGCAAAGGGATTGTTGGCCATGTCGGCGGCTTTCGCGGTGGTCGGAGCGGCGGGTTCCGCCTTGTCGGCGGCGTACAGCGGAGCCGCCAGTCCCAGGGCGACGGCCAGGGCAACGGCAAGACGGGTCTTCATGAAAACGCACTCCGGACAGGAAATCGGGCGCCGATCCTAAACCGGATCGGCCCCCGCCGCCCCTGACGGAAGTCCCATGCAGGTTGCCCGTGCTGCGGTTCCGTAATATCCATCCAGACGCATGGCGTGCTGGGCAGGGCCGACTAGAATCGGGCGATTAGGGAACAGGGGAGTGGATCATGGGCGTTGGATCGGCACGGTGTGCCGCGCTGTTGCTTTTCTTGTTGGCGGGCCTGCCGCTCGCCGTGGCGGCGCAGGACGGTGCGCTGAACGCCCGCATGCAGGCTGTGCTCGCGGCGCGGCCGGCGCAGCCCCGGCCGCTGGCGCCGATGCACGCGACCCCCTGCGTCAACGGCCTGGCCGGCGGCACGTACCCGTGTTCCAACGTCGACCTGCTTTCATTCACACCGCTGGCGAGCTTTGCCGCCGGCAGCACGAACAGCCTCTGGGGCTGGACCGATCCCACCACGCAGATCGAATACGCGCTGGTCGGTGCCGACAACGGCCTGGCCCTGTTCGAGCTGTCCGATCCGACCCATCCCAGATACCTCGGCAAGCTGCCGACACACACCGGCAGTTCGATCTGGCGCGACGTGCGCGTCTACGCCGACCACGCCTTTGTCGTCAGCGACAACAACGGCGCGCATGGACTGCAGGTCTTCGACCTGACCCGGCTGCGCGGCGTGACCACGCCGCAGACCTTCACCGACGACGCGTTCCGTGGCGACTTCGGCCGCGGCCACACCATCGCGATCAACGAGGCGACCGGCTTCGCCTATGTCGCCGGCAGCGATACCTGCCCGGCGCCGACCGCGACCGGCGCGCTGCGCGTCTACGACATCCACACGCCGGACAACCCCGTCTTCGTCGGCTGCGTGCCGACCGGCGGCTACACCCATGAAAGCCAGTGCTTCAGCTACACCGGCCCGGACACCGCGCATCAGGGCAAGGAAATCTGCCTCAACGCGAACGGCCCGACCAAGCGGCTGGCCATCGTTGACGTCACCAGCAAGGCCGCGCCGGCCACGTTGTCGTCGCTGACCTATACCGGCGCGGCCTATCCGCACCAGGCCTGGTTCAGCGCCGACCAGCGCTATGCACTGCTCAATGACGAACTCGATGAAAGCCAGTCCGGCCACAATGCGCGCACGCTGGTGTTCGACCTGCTCGACCTCGATGCGCCCGTGCTGGTCGGTCACCATGAGCATGCGCTCGGCGTGATCGACCACAACCTCTACGTGCACGGCCAGTATGTCTACGAGTCCAACTACGAGGCCGGCCTGCGCATCCTGCGCCTGGACAACCTGTCGCAGGCGCAGATGACCGAGGTCGCCTATTTCGACGGATTCCCGGCCAGCAACAACGCCGAGTTCAACGGCAACTGGAACAACTACCGCTTTCCCGGCAGCGGCAACGTGATCATGACCGGCATCGACGAAGGCTTCTTCGTCGTCGAGCCGCGCCTGTGCAGCGCGCCGGCCGCGCCGACCGCGTTGAGTGCGACCGGATCGGGCAGCCAGCAGGTCAGTCTCGGTTGGACCGGATCCGGCGCGAGCGGCGCGATCTGGAATGTCGAGCGCGCGCAGGGCGGCTGCGGCGGTGCGTTCTCCACCGTCGCGAGCAGCCTGGTGACGCCGACCTTCACCGACACCGGCGTGTCCGGCCAGGTGACCTATGGCTACCGCGTCGTGGAAACAACGGCCAACGGACAATGCGCCTCGCTGGCCTCGGCCTGTGTCGAAACCCAGACCACCGGCGCCTGTACCGCGCCGCCGCTGTTCAACGGCGTGGCCAGCATCGGCCATCCGAACACGCCGTCCTGCCGTCTCGACCTGGGCTGGAACGCGGCCACGCCGGCCTGCGGCGGACCGGCGCGCTATTCGGTCTATCGCGGCGACAGCAGCGGCTTCGCGCCGGGCGCCGGCAATCGCATCGCCAGCGGCGTCATTGGCGACGGCTACGCCGACACCGGCGTCGTCGGCGGTGCCAACCGCTACTACGTCGTGCGCGCGGTCGACACGGCCAACGGTGTCGAGGACGGCAACGGCGTGGAGCTGTCCGGCCTGGCCACCGGGCCGCTGCAGGACGGCACTTTCGCCTCGGGTGCCGAACCCGGCGAGCCGCCGTTCGACACCTCGGTCGCTGGCGTCGTCGTCGACGCCGTCGACGCGCCCGAACACGCCGGCTGGCATACCTCGACCACGCGCAAGCGCAGCGGTGCGCAGAGCTTCTGGTCGACCGCGGCCAACAACCTCTGCGTCTCGCTGGTCAGCCAGAACCTGAATCTCACGGCCGGGCAGAGCGCGCAGCTGTCGTTCTGGAGCGCCTGGGACATCGAAGCCGGCTGGGACGGCGGCGTCGTCGAACTGTCCGCCGACAACGGCACGACCTGGACGCGGCTGACGCCGGCCGGCGGCTATCCGTCGACGATCACGAGCGGCGGCACGATCTGCGGCATCACCCAGGGCTCCGGTGCATTCACCGGCACGAATCACCTGACCACCTGGACGCCGTCACAGATCAATCTGTCGGCCTATGCCGGCCAGACCGTGCAGCTGCGCTGGCTCTACCGCACCGACCAGGGTACGGCGGGGCAGGGCTGGTTCGTGGACGACATTGCGCTGACGCATGCGCAGGTGCCGGGTCTGTGCACCGTCAGCGGCGACACGATCTTCGCCAACGGCTTCCAGCCCTGAGCAGCGCGCCGGCATGGCTTCGCTGCGCCGGCGCGCTCGCCTCCTGGCTGGTCAGATCTTCCAATACCAGCGCCACCGGTGCAGTCCCAGCGCGACCAGCCACCATGCCGCGACGATCGCGCATGCCCACGCCAGCGAGGCGGCGCGTGCGCCGGCCAGCGGCGTCAGCCAGTTCGCAAACGCGTGTTCGTAGAGCCAGCGGTCGGCGCCGAGCGCGGCAAGCACGCAGACCATCAACCAGGAACCGGCATAGACCAGGATCGCGTTGAGGCCGGGCGCGCGGCCCGGCAGCCAGAGGCCACGCCGGTCGACGAGTTCATGCGTGCCGGCCAGCAGCAGCAGCGCCACGCCGCCGGTCCATAGCACGTAGCTCGGCGTCCACAGCGCCTTGTTGAACGGCAGGACGAAGCTCGCGGCAAAGCCGAGCAGGGCGAAGGCGAAGCCGCAGCGCAGCAGGGAGGAAACCGCGCCACGACGCAGCCAGCTGCCGGCGCGCAGGCCGAGCACGGTGCTCGCGATGGCGCCCAGCGTGCTGAGCACGCCTTCCGGGTCGAAGGCACGGCCGTTGGCTGCGTCGAACTGGTAGGCATAAGGGCCCAGCAGCGCGCTGTCGATGCGCAGGTTCAGTGAGGCGTCCTGGGCGATGCCGCCCGCGGCCAGCAGCAGGGCATAGCCGAGCACCAGCGCCGCGAACAGCAGCCACTGCGCGCGCGGCCGCAGGTACAGCGCCACCGGTCCGGCGACGGCAATGCACAGCCCGATGCGCTGCAGCACGCCGAGGAGCCGGAAACTTCGCTCGGGAATCAGCAGCGCCGCGGCACCATGCAGCAGCAGGCCCAGCGCGACGATCCGCAGCGCGCGCAGCAGGATCGCGTGGTTGAGCGCCGCGGCCGGCCGACCGTGTTCGATCTGCGGTTCGAGTGCGAGTGCGAGCGAGACGCCGGCAATAAAAAGAAACCAGGGAAAAATGTAGTCCGCGGCATTGCAGCCGTGCCAGGCGGCGTGTTCGAGCCCGGGATAGACTTGGTTCCAGTCGCCGGCATTGTTGACAAGCAGCATGGCCGCGACGGTCAGGCCGCGCAGGATGTCGACCGAGGCGAAGCGCGGCGCGGCAGTCGTGCTGGCAGTCATGCGGGATATCCCGGCGGAAGGACAGCCGAGATTCGCACACGCCGGTCTGGCAGTCAGCGCGCCGGGGCGTACAAACGAAGACGCCGCGCACGCAACCCTCCGGTCACGTGCGCGGCGTCATGCCGCATCAGCTATCGATGGACGCGGTGCAGGCCGCGCCGATGATCAGCGCGGGCTGCGCGAACCGCGGTTGGCGCCGCCAGCGGCACTGCGGCCGCCGGCACCCGCACTGGCGCCACCGCCCGTGCCGCGGCCACCGCCACCGTTGCCCGAACGGCGACTGGGCTGAGCGGCAGTGCCGCCGCCACGACGCTGGTCCTTGCCGGCGTGGTGCTTTCCGCCGCCATTGGGTTGCGCGGCCGCGGCCGGCGCGCGCCGCTGACGGCCTGGCTTGCCGGCGCGCTGCGCGTCGGCACCGGTGCGCAGCGGGATCTTGGGTTCGAAGCCGGCCACGACGGCGACGTCGAGTTCGCGCTTGAGCAGGCGCTGGATCTCGTTGAGCAGGCCCTGTTCGTCGCGGCTGACCAGCGACAGCGCCAGCCCGGTGCAGCCGGCGCGGCCGGTGCGGCCGATGCGGTGCACGTAGTCGGCGGCGACCATCGGCAGGTCGTAGTTGATCACGACGGGCAACTGATCGATGTCCAGCCCGCGCGCGGCGATATCCGTCGCGACCAGCACGTTGATACGGCCGTCCTTGAAATCCTTGAGCGCGCGCTGGCGTGCGTTCTGGCTCTTGTTGCCGTGGATCGCATCGGCCTTGAAGCCGGCCTGGCACAGCTGCTTGGCAAGGCGGTCGGAACCGTGCTTGGTGCGGCCGAAGACCAGGGTCTGGCGGCGGCTGTCCTGGGCCAGCAGTTCGATCAGTACGTCCTTCTTGCGATCGTTGTCGACCGCGTAGACGAGGTGCTCGACGCTCGGCGCGGCGCTGTTCTGCTGCGCAATCTGGACCTGGGCCGGGTTGTTGAGCATGTCGGTCGCGAGCGCGCGGATGTCGTCGGCATAGGTCGCCGAGAACATCAGGTTCTGGCGCTGGCGCGGCAGCTGGCCGAGGATTTTCTTGATCGCCGGCAGGAAGCCCATGTCGAGCATGCGGTCGGCTTCGTCGAGGACGAGGATCTCGATGTCGCGAAGGTTCAGCGTGCGCTGGTCGAGATGATCGATCAGGCGGCCCGGCGTGGCGACGATGATGTCCATGCCGCGGCGCAGCGCCATGACCTGGCCGCCCATGCCGACGCCGCCGAAGATGGTGGTGGAACTGAAGCGGATGTTCTTGCCGTAGGCGCGGATGCTGTCATGCACCTGCACGGCGAGTTCGCGCGTCGGGGTCAGCACCAGCGCGCGGATCTTGCGCGGCTGGTTGGGCTGGTTCGGCTTGAGGGCGCCGTCCGGGTAGAGGCGCTCGAGCATCGGCAGCGCGAACGCGGCGGTCTTGCCGGTGCCGGTCTGCGCGCCGGCGAGCAGGTCGCGGCCGGCCAGTACCAGCGGAATGGCTTCGATCTGAATCGGTGTGGGCGTCGTATAGCCCTGTTCATTCAGCGCGCACAGCAGGGCGGGCGACAGCCCAAGGGTGTCGAAAGACATGGAAAGCTCCTAAGTTGAAGACCCAGAGCGTTCCCGACGGCCATCCAGGGCCATACATCCGCGCTGCAGGTAAAGATTTTTGACGGCGGACGCAGGCGCGCTGCCGTGTCATCGTGGAGGGCCGGTGGAGGGAGAAAATCTGAAGACGTGGCGGGCGCACGGAAGGCGCCTGCAGCGTCACGTCAGGTATCCGGAAGGGAAGCCGGAGGGTCCACACGAGAACGCGCGGACTATACGCGAACCGTATACCGAATGCGAATGCCGGGACGTACCAACGCGCTAGGTGTCCTGTTAACACCGACGAGAAGTTGTCCTTACAGGCGGAGTCAGCTCCCCCAGCAGACGATCCAATGCGTCCCGATACCGCCGGCTCCCGGTAACTGGCGTCCCATCCTTCAGAATCGCCACGAAGTCGCCGTTGAATAGCGGCTGCAGCTCAAGGACGCGCCCGATCGCGACGATCGCCGAGCGCGAAATGCGCGCGAAGCGCTCGGGATCGAGGCGTGCTTCGAGGTTCGCCATGGTCTCGCGCAGCAAATGCATTTTCGAGCAGGTGTGCACTTCGACGTAGTTTCCGGCTGCCTCGAAGCGATCGACGTCGCCGACGTCGACCAGCGTCGTGCGCCCCACCGACTTGATGGCGAGCCGGCATGTCCAGCGTTGCGGTGCCGTGCGACCGAGTTGCGTAAGCGCTGCGTGTAATTTCTCCGAGTACCCGTCACGCGTGTGCAGGTGCAACCTCGCCCGCGCAAGCGCGGTGCGGAAGCGTTCGGCGTCGATCGGCTTCAACATATAGTCGATCGCATGGACGTCGAACGCGCGCACGGCGTAACTGTCGTACGCCGTCACGAACACAACGGCTGGCATGCGCTCTGACCCAACCGCCTCGACGACGTCGAAGCCCCCAAGCTCGGGCATCTGCACGTCGAGGAACACGACATTCGGCGCGAGCTGCCCGATTGCAGCGATCGCACTCGCGCCGTCGCCACACTCGCCGACGATTTCGACATCCGGTTCCTGCGTCAGACGCTGCCGCAAGCCCAGGCGTGCGACCGGTTCGTCGTCGACGATCAGTGCGCGGATCGTCATGAATGCAGCGGCAGGTCAAGCGTGACGACCACGCCACCGCCTTCGGCCGGATCAAGCTGCAGGATGTGCCGGTCGCCGTAGAGCAGTGCCAGCCGGGAGCGCGTATTCGACAAGCCGACGCCGTCCACCACGCCCGGGGTGAGTCCACGGCCATCGTCGCGTACGCTCAGACAAAGCCGCTCGGCGTCGCGCCGTGCGACGACCTCTATGTGTCCGGCCGCCGCACGACCGGCGAGTCCGTGTTTCACCGCGTTCTCGACCAGCGGCTGCAGGATCAGGCTCGGCACGGATGCGTCGAGCGTATCGGGCGCAGCATCGATGCGGTAGGTGAGCCGGTCCGCAAACCGGGCCTGTTCGATCGCGAGGTAAGCTTCGAGGATTTCAATCTCCTCATGCAGCGTCACTTTTTGCATGTCCGACGCATCAAGTGTGCGCCGAAGCAGTGTGCTGAGCTGCACGAGTACGCGTTCGGCCGCATCGACGTCGTTGCGCATCAGTACGGCCACCGTGTTGAGCGCGTTGAACAGGAAATGCGGCTCAAGCTGTGCACGCAGATTTGCGAGCTTCGCTTCGGCGAGCTGTGCCTCGAGCTTGAGCGCCGTCCGCTCGCGTTCGCGCGCTGACCGGCTGGTCGCAAGTGCCTGCGAGGCGCCGACTATCGCCCAGTAAACCGGCCAGTTGAGCAGAAACGTCGTACCGATGAGCTTCTGGTAAGTTGCCAGCCACGTCGGTTCCGCATTCCGGGAACCGACGTACGGCGCGGCGGCTGCAAACAGTGCGAGCTGCGCGAGGGCCAACGCCGCACCTGCAACCGCATGCACGGTGATATGCCTGCCGAGCCGTGCCGGTGCCAGCGGAAAGCGCTGTACGAGTGCGAGCGCTGCAGGGGTCGCCAATGCCCATGCGGATGCCCACGCGAGCCAGACGGAGAGCGTGTGCACCAAGGCGACCGGTTCGTTGCGCATCGTTCCGGCGAGCCATGCCTGCAGCGCGAACACGAGCGCGACAAATGCCCACACGCTCACGATTGTGAGGCCACTGGACATGCGAGGTCGGCGCTCTAAGCTCGGTTCCGGCATGTTGTCACCTTACCGTGCATTGGTACTTGCAGTCGCCGGCGGCGCTGGGAACAGCCCGAGCTGTTTCAGCATCCCCAGTGAGTCGCCAGACGTCCACTCTTCAGCAATCGCGCCGTCTTCGAACCGGAAGATCGTTGTGCCGGTGACCTGCACCGCGCGGCCTGTGGCTGCGATACCGTTGCCACTACCGGTGTTGGTCCCGCGTGCGGTCCAGCGCACCGAAACAAGATCGTTCTCGGCCACGATCAGGTCGACGTCTACTTTGAGATCCGGGAACGCCGTGCGCCAGCCACGTGCCTCGGCCATGCCCTGCGCGTGCGTAAACGTCGCAGCGCCGCCGTGGCCGACGAAATCCGGCGTATACGCTACCTCAAAGATCCCCTGGTTCAGGCCTTCGGTGTAGACCCGCCGGGCTGCCGCCTTGTTTCGGGCGATGTCGCTGCTGGGGTGCAGGCTGCCTTGGGCGGCGAGCGCGGGCGGCGCAAGTGATGCGAGCGGCATGGCAAAGGCAAAGGCGAGGGCCAGGGCGTAGCGGAGGACGTTCTTCATCGCAGCTTCCAAAGTACGGGCGTCGTTGCCCGACGCGCATCTTCAATGCGCCGCTCGGCGGATGCATGGGGTTTGGGGCCAGCGGAGGCAGTGCAGGGACGGAGGCGAAAACGAACAGCCGGAGCAAGCCGTACAGGTAGCTGACCCGCGCTTCTCCCACCCGTTCTACTGCGGCCGCCGATACGCTCGCCCTGATGCGCGCGGCTCCCTAGCGTCGGTTCGACGTCGTGTCGGCTACGCCTTCGCCGCCATTCAGTCCGCGGCGCGCATCAGGACGGCGTCTCGATGGCCTCGCTACGAACGGGTGTGAGAAAGGCGGGCTAAGCGAAAGGTATCCGGAAGGGAAGCCGGAGGGTCCACACGAAAACCCGCGCGCTATACGCGAACCGCATGCCGAATGCGAATGCCGGGATGTAACAACGCGCTAGCCCATGGCTCAGACCGGCGCAGACCTTCTGCTAGGCTATGCGGCCTTCGCGCCCGGCCACTTCGTTAGTACCGCGCGGCCTGATACCGCCTTTGCTTTTCGGAGCCCCCTTGAGTCAAGGGGGCGGCCAAACGCGCAGCGTTTGGCGGGGTTGTGGAGATCTGGTGTACGGCCCAAGGGCGATAGTGGTGTCGGTTGTTGCTGCGCAAAACGAAGATCTGGTGCACGGCCCAAGGGCGACCATGTCAAAACTTGTTGAATTTCCAAAGGAACCTGCATGGCATTGACCGCCGCCCGCACGCCGCCCGGCGTGCTCGAACTGCTGCCGCTGGACCAGATCGCGTTCCAGGACATGCTCGACACGATTCGCCGCAGCTTTGAACGCTTCGGCTTCCTGCCGGTGGAAACGCCGGTCATGGAACTCAGCGAGATCCTGCTGACCAAGGAAGGCGGCGAAACCGAGCGCCAGGTCTATTTCGTCCAGTCCACCGGCAATCTCGGCAAGGAAGGCACGCCGGAGATGGCGCTGCGCTTCGACCTGACCGTGCCGCTCGCGCGCTACGTGGCCGAGCACGAGCACCAGCTCAACTTTCCGTTCCGCCGCTACCAGATGCAGCGCGTCTACCGCGGCGAGCGCCAGCAGCGCGGCCGCTTCCGTGAGTTCTACCAGTGCGACATCGACGTGATCGGCAAGGACTCGCTGTCGATCCGCTATGACGCCGAGCTGCCGGCGGTGATCTACCAGGTGTTCCGCGACCTCAAGATCGGCCCGTTCACGATCCAGCTCAACAATCGCAAGCTGCTGCGTGGATTCTTCGAAAACCTCGGCCAGTCCGACGCGGGCCGCCAGGCGCTGATCCTGCGCGAGATCGACAAGCTCGACAAAGTTGGTGCCGAGAAGGTCGCCGAGAGCTTGCGCAGCGGCGACTTCGGGCTTGGCGAAAGCGACGTCGCTCGAATTCTTGCTTTCGTCCAGACGCGCTCGACCGGGCACGCCGACGCGATTGCGACGCTCGATGCGCTGGGCCAGGGCAGCGCCGCATTCAACGAAGGCATCGCCGAGCTGCGTGAGGTGCTGGAGCTGATCCGCGCGCTCGGCGTGCCCGAGGCGTTCTACGCGTTGAACCTGTCGATCGCGCGCGGTCTGGACTACTACACCGGCACGGTCTACGAAACCCATCTCGTCGAGCATCCGCAGATCGGTTCGATCTGCTCGGGCGGACGCTACGAGAACCTTGCCGGCCACTACACGAAGTCGCACCTTCCCGGTGTCGGCATCTCGATCGGCGCCACGCGCCTTTACTGGCAGCTGCGCGAAGCTGGCCTCATCGGCACGGGCAGCAGCACGGTGCAGGTCATCGTGACGCAGATGGATGAAGCCGAACTGCCGCGCTATCTCGCGATCGCGAACGAGCTGCGCCAGGCCGGCATCAATACCGAAGTCGTGCTCGAGCCCGGAAAAATGGCGAAGCAGTTCAAGTATGCCGAGAAAGCCGGCATCGGCTTTGCGATCGTCGTCGGCAGCGACGAGATCGCGAAGGACACGGTGATCGTCAAGGACCTGCGCCGGCGCGAGCAGTTCGAGGTCGCGCGCAGCGAGCTGGTAAAGACGCTGCGCGTGGAGCTGGAACAGGCGCAGGCGATGGGGCGTGCGTAGGCTGTTCTAGGAAGTTATACAGATTTGGAGAAATTGTTGCAGTAACCGGTTGCTGCCGCCCGCTGCAATGACAAGCCCTCCCCTTGAAGGGGAGGGATCGAGCGGCGTTTCGCCACTTTCGACCGAGAACATCATGTCTACCAAAACCATCACCCTCGACGGCTCCTCGCTGACGCGCGCGCAAGTCGCTGCGATCGCCTACGACGGCCATTCCATCGCGCTCGATGCGAACCAGCTCGTGCGCGTGCAGCAGACCGCTGACTTTCTCGCCGATAAGGTCCGCTGCGGCGAACCGATCTATGGCGTGACGACCGGCTTCGGCAGCAACGCCGACAAGCTGCTCGGCGCGCATCGTGCGCGCGACGAACTGCCCGGCGGCAATCCGGAGCAGCGCGACGGCACGCTGATGGAGGAGCTGCAATACAACCTCATCGTCACGCATGCGGTCTGTGTCGGCGAGCCGTTCGCGGCGCCAGTCGTACGCGCCATGCTCGCGATCCGCGTGAATACGCTGATGCGCGGTCACTCCGGCATACGCGCGGTGACGCTGCAGGCGCTCGCGGAACTGCTCAACCGCGACGTGATCCCGGTGATTCCGCAGAAGGGTTCCGTCGGCGCGAGCGGCGATCTCGCGCCGCTGTCGCACCTGGCCATCGTGCTGCTCGGTGGCGGCGAAGCCTTCGTCGGCGGGCAGCGCATGGCAGGCGCCGAAGCGCTTGCGCGCGTGGGTCTCGAGCCACTGCGCCTGTCGTTCAAGGAAGGCCTCGCGCTCAACAACGGCACGACCCAGATGCTCGCGACTGCGGCACTCGCGCTGCACCGCCTGGAGCAGCTGATCGCGACGGCGGATCTCGCCGCGGCGATGACGCTGGATGCCTTCGCCGGCCGCACCGGCGCGCTCAAGCCCGAAGTGCATGCGCTGCGCCCGCATCCGGGACAGGTGGAATCCGCGGCTGCGTTGCGTGCGCACCTCGCCGGTTCGACCCTGGCTGACATTCCGTATCACCTCGTGCCGCGTTTCCGCACCTGGCTCGCGAGTTCGTGGTCGCATCCGCAGGACCAGGCCGCGCGCTTCGATCTGTCCTGGGACTATGTGCCGGCGGCGCAGCGCCACGGCAAGGAATCCTTCTACGCGCGCTTCCTGCCGTTCAAGGGCGGCAAGAAACACCAGCCGCAGGACGCGTATTGCCTGCGCTGCGCGCCGCAGGTGCACGGCGCCGTGCGCGATGCCTGGAGCCAGGCCTGTCGCGTCATCGACATCGAACTCAACGCGGTCACCGACAATCCGCTGATTTTTCCGCAGATGGAAAATGCGGCCGTGATCGAAGACCAGGTCGTGTCCGCCGGGCATTTCCACGGCATGCCGCTGGCGCTGGCCATGAGCTATCTCAAGGCCGCGATTCCGGTGCTGGCATCCATCTCCGAGCGGCGCCTCAACAAGCTCGTCGATCCGGCCAACAACGACGGCCTGCCGGCGTTCCTGATCGGCAACGAGGATGCGACCGATTCGGGCTTCATGATCGTGCAGTACACCGCGGCGGCGCTCGTCAACGACCTCGCCACGCGTGCGCACCCGGCCTCGGTGTATTCGATCCCGACCAGTGCGAACGCCGAGGATCACGTGTCCATGGGTGCCAATGAGGCGCGCCATGTGCTCGACATGGTCGAGGATCTCTCCGACGTGCTCGCGCTGGAAATCTATACCGCGGCGCAGGCGCTGGAATATCGCCAGGACATGCTCAACGCGGCGCGCCGTCTTGCCGAGCGCGGCGACTGGCACGAACTCGCCGGCAAGATCCAGGGCGCGCCGGTCGAAGGCCATGCCGACTACGCGCAGTTCCAGCAGGAAGTCACCGCACTGATGCAGGCGCTGACCGAGGCCGGCGAATTCCGCGCCGGCCATGCGGTGAACGCCGCATTCGTGCGTGTGCGGGAAGTCGTCGGCTTCATGCAGCGTGATCGTGCGATGGACGCCGAAGTGCAGCGCATGTGCGCGCTGGTGCGCAGTGGTGCGTTGATCGCAGAGCGATAGCGCGCAGCGTCGCGGGTACACGGGATGCGGCGCCGAGCGGCGCGGCATCCCGCGTGTGGCGCGATCCTGCGTCGCGGGGCGCCTGCCTACTCGAAGTCGTCGGCGAACAACGTGTCGCCGTTCGCACGGCACATCGCGCCGCCAGCTTCGATCTTCACGTTGTCGATGGACCAGCCTTCGGCCGTCTGGCTGTTGTCGCTGGTCAGGCGGAAGCGCAGCTTGACCGCGGCCTGGTTCGCCACCGCCGGCAGTTCGATGCGGCTGGTGCGCCAGGTGCTTTCGCCGTCGCAGCGCGCGAGTTCGGTCCAGGTCGGCGTGCCGGCGGCCGCATTCGTGCTGATTTCCACGATGCCGTAGTCATAGCCCGCTTCGGTCACGCATTTCTGCTCGAAGCTCAGCACAGCGTCCTCGTAGCCGGTGAAGTCCAGCAGCGGCGAGGTCAGGCTGATGTTGATGTTGTTGGCGTAGCTGCCGGCGGGGCTGTCGGTCCAGACTTTCGTGGTATTGCCCGCGACCGTCGTGCTCGTGCCCCAGGGCGACTGCGTGGTCCAGCCGGGGTTGGCGCCCTCGACGGTGTCGGCGAACACGCTGCAATTCGCGGCGAGACTGAAATTGCGCACGACATCGCTGCCGCCGGCGAGATTGACGCCGCTGAGGCGTTCGGTCAGATGGCCTGGCGCGCTGACCTCGATGTCGACGCTACCGGCGCGCACGTGCTTGGTGTAGGCGCCCGCGGGGTCGGCCTGCACGGTGGCGCTGCCGATCTTCACGGTAGCGGCCAGCGGTGTGGCGGTAACGGCATCGCGCACGGTGCCATGCACGGTCGCGATCTCGCCGGCCTGTGCGACGTCGACGAAAACCGCATTCGGGGGCCCCGCGTCGCCGTTGCTGTCGACGCCCTGGACGTAGACGAGGTGGCGGCCGCTGGAAAATCCGCTGGTCGGCAGATCCAGCTGCACTGCTTCGCTGCCGCTGTCGAAGCCGCCGTCGGCGGCGCTCATGGCCTGTGCGGTAGCGCCTGCGGCCCACGGCAGGGTGTCGACATAGGCGCGCGCCGAGGCGATGTTCTGCGTGTTGGGCGGCGGCGGCGCGCCGGCCTGCGGCTGCGGCGTGCGATTCAGGCGCGAGTCGTCGACGCTTGCGGCGAGGCGTACGGTATCGCCGGCGACGACGAGGTCCGGCGTCGCGGTGATATCGACGGCTTCGGGACCGAACGGCAGCCGGTACGGTGCGCTGAGGCTGCGCGCGGTGTAGCGCAGCGCATCGACGTTGTGCGGATAGGTGCTGGCCTCGAAGCTCGCGCAACTCTCGAAGAACGCCACGCCGAGTTCGATGGTGTAGGCCGGGACGCCGAGCTGGCCGTATGCGGTGTCGTCGGTGGTGCCGCTCGTGGCGTACAGGCCGACCGACTGCTGCGGGTCATAGCCGTTGAACCAACCGATGCGACGGCCGAGGATTTCCAGCGCTGCCGCGTTCGGCGCCATCGTCGTGGTATCGCCCCAGGGCCACAGCACGAGCTGCGAATAGCTGTGGATGTCGAGGAACACGCCTTGCGTGGTATCCGGCGCCGCAGTCGTGGTGTCGTCCGGACGCAGGTCGGGAAAGATGCTGCGCACATAGTTCACGACGGCCTGGGTTTCCGGTTCGGAGCCGGCACTCGCGCCGCGATAGGTTTCCTGGCAGGCCGAGCTGCTCGCGCCCGGGCCGCCCCAGTGGAACGGGAAGTTGCGATTGAGGTCGGCACCGCGTGAATCGCTGGTCGAGCCGCAATAGGCCGTGTTGGTGTTCTTGCGCCAGGAAAGCCCGGTCTCGGCTTTCTTGCGGCCGTCGGGATTGGACTGCAGCAGCAGGTGGAACTCGTTGTGGTCGAGCAGCCAGGTCGCTTCGGGATCGCTGCCGTAGTTGTTCACCAGCCACTCGGCGAAGCGCGTGTTGAGTTCGGCCGTGGTGTATTCGCGGGCATGGATTGCGGTCATCGAGAACAGCTTGGGCTTGGGTCCCGCTACGGCCGAGTTGGTCAGCTTGAGCACGACGAGGTCATAGCCCGGATTGCCGCCGGCCGCGACTTTTTCCCAGCTGTCGCCGATGTCAATCTTGCTTGCCAGGGTGGGGTGTGCGGCGATCAGTGCGTCCGCAGAAGCCTGCGTCTCCTCGACCGTGCGGTAGCAGGCGAAGCCCGGGATGCTCCTGAGCGATCGGCCCGAAGTCTGCAGCTGCAGCGCTTCGGTCGCGATCTTGTCCACGCTGACGTCGGTGCTCTGCGTGCGCAGCCAGACGAGATCGGCGGGCTCGATCTCGGCCGTGACGGTGCCCTTGGTGCGATCCACGCGCAGGTGTCCGAGCCGGTCGGCCATGCGCTGGATCAGCGCAGCGTCGCGCGTCTGCACGGTCACGACCTGCGGCGTCGGGCTGGCTGACCACGCCGGCAGCGCGGCACACGTGAGCAGCAGTCCAGCAGCGAGTGTGTTGCGCATGACGTTCCCCCGAACGGACAAAGGCGGGATCGTGCCGCCAATCGCGGGCTCGCGCGCGTTGCTGCACCGCAAAAATATGTGACGCAGTTCACTGTGTATCGATTTGCGACGATCTGGAGCGAGCCTTTGCCGCGCCCGCTTGCAGCGATGGGCGCTGCCGGTGTGGGCGTTCCTGATGGGGGTGTGGCCGCTGATGGGCCTGGCCACGGCAGGACGCCGTGACGGCCCGTGCGGGGCTCAGGCCGCTGCAGATCCCTGCACGACGCGATTGCGGCCGCTGCGCTTGGCTTCGTAAAGCGCATCGTCGGCGCGCCGCAGCAGGGTGTCGGGCTCCACGACCACGCCGCTGCCGACCGTGGCCGCGCCGATGCTCACGGTCAGGTGCAGCTGGCGGTCGCCTTCCAGCGCGAACACCTGCGCCGCGATGCGCTGGCGGATCGCTTCTGCCGTGCGGCGCGCGCTGAGTTCTTCGGCGCCGGGCATCAGCACGACGAATTCCTCCCCACCGAAACGTGCGACGACGGCGCTGTCGCCGGCGCAGTGCTGCAGCGTCGCGGCGATGCAGCGCAGGCAGTCGTCGCCGGTCAGGTGACCGTGCTCGTCGTTGACGCGCTTGAAGTGATCCAGATCGGTGATCAGCAGCGAGAACGGCTTGGCATCCGCCGCGCACTGCGCCAGCAATGGCGCGAAGGCCTGTTCGAAATAGCGCCGGTTGAACACGCCCGTGAGGCCGTCGCGCGCGCTGTGCTCGCGCAGCCGCGCATGTGCCTCGCCGAGCTGCTGAAGCGCGCTGGACAGCTCCTGCGTGCGTTCCTCGACGCGCTGCTCCAGCTGTTCGTTGGCTTCGCGCGCGATGCGCTCGTTGTCATCGCGCAGTGCGGCCCAGCGGTAGGCGAGCGCGAAGGACAGGAAGATCATCTCGGCGGCCGAGCCGATCTGCATGCCGTATTCGGTCGCGAAGGTCTTGCTGACCATGCCGAAGGACACCATCGCGTAGACCAGCGTGCCGGCCAGCAGCATGCCCCAGGCAAACAGGAACAGCAGCGCCGGGCGGAAGCCGCGCCGCGCCACCGCGATGGCGACGCCGATCACCGCGCCGACGCCCGGGAACACCATCGCCGTGCCGATCAGCACCGCGGTGCGGTAGTCGAGGAAGGGACTGGCCAGCAGCATCGCGAAGTGAAATGCCATCAGCACCAGCAGCACGCGATTGCCCAGCGGCGAGCGGCGCGGCAGTTCGAGGAAATCACGCGCGAACAGATGCATGGCGAGCATGGCGAACGACATCGACATCGGCACCGCGGCATTCGCGAGCCAGGTCGAGTTGGGCCAGAAATACTCGAAGGCGAATCCGTTGAGGCAGAACAGGACGAGGCCGAAGCCGAGCACATGCAGGCTGTAGAGGAAATGCGAGCGGTCGCGCAGCGACACGAACAAAATCAAATTGTAGAAAAGCAGGGCCAGCAGGATGCCGTAGTAGATGCCCATGCCGAGCTGCGCGTCGCGCGCCAGCTCGATGAACGCGGTCGGCGTGTACAGGGTCAGCGGCACCTGCATGGAACTCTTGGTCTGTACGCGCAGCAGCAGATCGAGCGGCTGGCCCGGTGTGATTTGCAGCCAGAAATTCGGGTGCCGGTAGCTGACCGAACGCTGCGAGAAGGGATGCTGGTCGCCAGACTGGAATTGCGCGATCGCGCCGTCTGCTCGGCGCACGTACAGATCGACCTGATCGAGCAGTGCGTACTCGAGCACGAGCAACCAGCGAGAGTCGGCATGGTTGGCGTTGGCTACGCGGGCATGGAACCAGTAGGCGCCGTCGACGAAGCCGAAGGTGGCGTTGTCGGCGGGTACGGGCTGGAAGCGTCCGGCGTCGGCGTCGGCGAACATGGCTGAGGCGGTGGCCTCGCCGCGCGCGTCGACCGCGAAGGTCGTGACCGCGGCCAGCGGCGCCCGCGTCTGTCCGGCGGTCAGATCAAGGATCGGCGCTGCGCAGGCGACAGCGAGCCAGCCCGGCAGCAGGCTGCACAACAGCAACAGGCGTAGCAGTAGATGCGCCACGAATCGCCCCCTGAAAACGCTGGCCGCGGCAATTACCTTGCAGGATCGTTGCCATTGTTGCCCGTTATCAACAGATTTTTACGTGCGGGGGCAACGCGAAGGATCACCGCTGCGCCTGTGCGCTCGCGGCGCTGCATCCGGGGCGCCGCACGTCGTCGTGCGTCGGCATCGTGCGTGCCCTGCCTATGGTTTAATCTAAATCGTTGATTAATAAATATTTAATTGGAATTCGCTACCGATTCCGACGGATTGCCTGCGAGCGTATCCGGGCGGTTCGGCCGCCTTCGCCGCCGTAGGATCAAGTGCAACTTTTTGTGACATCGCGCCTGCGACGCGGGGCCGAGGCCATCGCGTCGACGGCCTGTAACCGCCACGCAACGTGAACCGAGGTGCGCCGGCGCCGGGCCCAAGCGTGCGGTTGCGCTCGGGCCACCGGGGTTTACAGCGCGGCGGAGACTGCGGTAGATTTGTCGTAGTGTTCTAACGCGTTATTACATTGAATCATGAAGCGACGTTACATCGAACCCGAAAACACGCCCGTTCCCGCCGAGGAAAGCTTGTGCCGGGCGCTGCTGTCGCTCGATACACCCGCCGAGATGCAGGCCTTCCTGCGCGACCTGTGCACGCCGGCCGAGCTGGAAGCGCTGGTCGATCGCTGGCGCGTGGTGCCGTACCTGCTCGCCGGCTATGCGTATCGCGAGATCCACGACCGCACGTCGGTCAGCGTCACCACCATCGGCCGCGTCGCGCGCTTCCTGCAGCAAGGCAATGGCGGTTATCTCGCCGTGGTCGCGCATGAAGCCTTGCCGCCGCTGCCCAAGCCGCCGCGTCGGCGTGGCGGTATGCCGCCGTCGGCCTTGGCCGGAGTGCCGGCGACCACGCCGGCGCCTTCGCGCTCCCGGAGCAAATCATGAAGACGCGTGACCGCCTGCGCATCGCGGTACAGAAATCTGGACGCCTGTCCGAGCAATCGCAGGACCTGCTCGCGCGCTGCGGCCTGAAATTCCGCCAGAGCCGCGACAAGCTGTTCTGCTTCGGGGAAAGCCTCGCGATCGACCTGCTGCTGGTGCGCGATGACGACATTCCCGGTCTGATCGCCGACGGCGTCTGCGACCTCGGCATCGTCGGCCGCAACGTGCTCGCGGAACAGCAGGCGCTCGCGCGCGGCCGCGGCGAGGAATCCCCGTTCCGCGAAATCCTGCCGCTGGGTTTTGGCCGCTGCCGTCTCTCGATCGCGCTGCCGCAGGAGATCGACTATGTCGACAGCACGTCGCTCGAAGGTCTGCGCATCGCGACCACGTATCCCGCGCTGACCGGGCAGTGGCTCGCCCAGACCGGCATAACGGCAAAGGTCGTCGTGCTGTCGGGGTCGGTCGAGATCGCGCCGAAGCTCGGCACTGCCGACGCGATCTGCGATCTCGTCTCCAGCGGCGCCACGCTGCAGGCCAACCAGTTGCGTGAAGTCGCCAGCATCCTCGACAGCGAAGCCGTGCTGGCCGGTGCGCCGCGGCCCCCGGCCGACGAGCGTGGCGAATTGCAGGAACTGCTGCTGCGCCGCATCGACGGCGTGATCCAGGTGCGCGAATCCAAGCTGGTGCTTCTGCAGACCACGCGCGAGGCGCTCGCCGGCGTCACGCGGCTGCTGCCGCCGGGCCAGCAGCCGACGGTCACCAGCATCGAGGGCCGCGTCGACGAAGTCGCGCTGCAGGCCGTCTGCCATGGCGCGATCACCTGGCAGCACCTGGAAGACATGCGCCGTGCCGGCGCGCGTCACATGCTGGTTCTGCCGGTGGAGAAAATGCTCGCATGAAGCGGCTGGTATGGAGTGAACTCGACGCGGACGCGCGTTCCGCGAGCCTGCGCCGCCCGGCGCAGACCGACGTGACCGATCGCGCCGCGACGGTGGCTCGGCTCATCGCGCAGGTGCGCGCCGACGGCGACGCGACCCTGCGCGCGCTGACGCGGCGCTACGACGGCTGCGAGCTGGACGAACTGGCCGTCAGCGACGCCGAATTCGCCGCGGCCGATGCCTGCGTCGCGCCGCCACTGCGTGACGCGATCGCGCAGGCGCGTGAGCGCATCGCGCTGTTTCATCGTGCCGGCGCGCCGGTGGACGTGCGCGTGGAGACTGCGCCGGGCGTGATCTGCGAACGCGTGCTGCGACCGCTGCAGCGCGTGGGCCTGTACGTGCCGGCCGGGACCGCGCCGCTGCCGTCCACCGTACTGATGCTCGCGGTACCTGCGCAGCTGGCCGGCTGCGCCGACGTGGTCCTGTGCACGCCCGCCAACGCGAAAGGCGAGTGCGATCCTGTGGTCTTGTATACCGCCAGGCTCTGCGGCGTGACGCGCGTGTTCAAGCTCGGCGGCGCCCAGGCGATCGCGGCGATGGCCTACGGCACCGCCAGCGTGCCGCGTTGCGACAAGTTGTTTGGTCCGGGCAATGCCTGGGTCACCGAGGCCAAGCGCCAGGTCGCGAACGATCCGGCCGGTGCGGCGATCGACCTGCCGGCCGGGCCTTCCGAAGTGCTGGTCATCGCCGACGCGCAGGCCGATGCGGCCTTCGTCGCCGCGGACCTGCTGTCACAGGCCGAACACGGCAGTGATTCGCAGGCCGTGCTGCTGTCGCCGTCGCGAACGCTGCTCGACGCCGTCGCCGTAGCGCTGGAAGAACAACTGCAGACCTTGCCTCGCGCGGAGTTCGCACGCGCTGCGCTCGCCCACAGCCGCCTGGTCGAAGTCGCAGACCTTGCCGAGGCGCTGGATATCAGCAACGACTACGCGCCCGAGCACCTGATCCTCAACGTCGCCGATGCACGCGCGCTCCTGTCCGGCGTGTTCAATGCCGGCTCGGTGTTCCTCGGCGCGTGGTCGCCCGAGGCGGTCGGTGACTATTGCAGCGGCACCAATCATGTCCTGCCGACCTACGGCTACGCGCGCGCCTGGAGCGGCGTGTCGGTCGCGAGCTTCGTCAAGCTGATCACGGTGCAGGAACTGTCGCCGGACGGATTGCGCGCGATCGGACCGTGCGCGCGCACGCTCGCCGCGGCCGAGCAATTGCACGCGCACGAACGTGCCGTCGCGCTGCGCCTGGCACGCCTGGAGGCCACCGCATGAACGTGCTCGATCTCGCGCGCGCTGACATCCGCGCGCTGACGCCGTATTCCTCCGCGCGCATGGAAGCCAGCGGTGGCCGCGTGCTGCTCAATGCCAACGAATCGCCGTGGTCGCCGGCGGCGCAGGCCGGCGAAGGCCTGAACCGCTATCCCGATCCGCAGCCGGCGGCGCTGCTGCAGCGCCTGGCCGTGCTGTACGGCGTCGCGCCCGAACAACTGCTCGTCGGACGTGGCAGCGACGAGGCGATCGATCTGCTCGTGCGCGCGTTCTGCCGTGCCGGCGAAGACGCGATCCTCGTCTCGCCGCCGACGTTCGGCATGTACGCCGTGGCCGCGGCGATACAAGGTGCGCAGGTGCTGCACGCGCCGCTGGCCGAGGATTTCCGCCTCGACGCGGACGCGCTGCTCGCGGCGCTGACCCCCGCGGTCAAGCTCGTCTTCGTCTGCACGCCGAACAACCCGAGTGGCAATCTTGTGCCGCTGTCCGTACTGGAACACATCGCGACCGCACTGCGCGGTCGCGCGCTGCTCGTCGTCGACGAGGCCTATCTCGAGTTCGCCGGTGGTCCGAGCGCGGCCGCGCTGCTCGCGCGACACGATCATGTCGCCGTGCTGCGTACCTTGTCGAAAGCCTATGCGCTGGCCGGTGCGCGCGTAGGCGCGCTGCTGGCCGCAAGCGACGTGATCGCGCTGCTGCGCCGCATTCTCGCGCCATACCCGTTGCCGGCCGGCAGCATCGCGGCGGCGCTCGCGGCGCTGAGCCCCGACGGCATCGCGCAGGCGCGCGCACGGATCGCGCTGCTGCGCGACCAGCGCGAGTGGCTGCGTTCGCAGCTGGTCAGCATGCCCGGTGTGCTTGGCGTGCTGCCGTCGGCGGCGAATTTCCTCTGCGTGCGCTGGCGCGAGCCGGCCGCGATCTATGCGGCGCTGCTGCGCGCCGGCGTGGTTGTGCGCGATGTCACGCGCTACCGTGGGCTGGCCGATTGCCTGCGCATTTCGGTAGGTACGCCTGAGGAGAATCGTGTGCTGCTCGCCGCGCTGCAGGCGTGCGAGGAGGCGGCGTAATGAAAAAATACCTTTTCGTCGACCGTGACGGCACCCTGATCGTCGAACCGCCGGACCAGCAGATCGATGCCTACGCCAAGCTCGCGCTGCTGCCCGATGTGATCCCGGCACTGCGCCGCTGCGTGGATGCAGGCTACGAACTCGTCATGGTCACCAACCAGGACGGCCTGGGCACCGACAGCTTTCCCGAGGAGCAGTTCTGGGGACCGCACCGGCTCATGCTGCAGATCTTCGAATCCCAAGGCGTGCGCTTCATCGACACGCTGATCGATCGCAGCTTCGCCCATGAAGGCCTGGCGACGCGCAAGCCCGGCACCGGCCTGATGCGCGGCTATCTCGGCGACGATGGCTGGAGCCGGCGCGCGTCGGCGATGGTCGGCGATCGCGCGACCGACATCGCCTTCGCCGACAACATCGGCGTGCGCGGTTTCCTGCTCGGCAGCGGGGAAGGCGAGTGGGATTGGGCCGAGATCGCGCGCGTGCTGTGCGAGGCGCCGCGCCGCGCCGAGGTGCAGCGCGACACACGCGAGACGCGCATCCGGGTCAGCGTCGACCTGGATCGCGGCGCCGATGCCGTGATCGCGACCGGCCTGCCGTTCTTCGACCACATGCTCGAACAGATTGGCAAGCATGCAGGCATCGCGCTGTCGCTGCGCTGTGCCGGCGACACCCATATCGACGAGCACCACACCGTAGAGGACTGCGCGCTGGCGCTGGGCCAGGCGCTGCGCCAGGCGCTCGGCGACAAGCGCGGGATCGGACGCTACGGCGATGCGCTGGAGCCGGACGAGGCGCGCGTCGCGATCACGCTGCCGATGGACGAAACCCTCGCGCGCGCGGCGCTGGACCTGTCGGGACGGCCGTATTTCGTCTTCGACGGCGTCTTCCCGCGCGAGCGTGTCGGCGACCTGCCGACCGAGCTCGTGCCGCATTTCTTCCGCTCGCTATGCGAGACGCTCGGAGCGAATCTGCACCTGGCCGTTCGCGGTGACAACGCGCATCACATGGTCGAGGCGTGTTTCAAGTCGGTCGCGCGCGCACTGCGTACGGCGCTGCGCCGCGACGGCAGCGCGCTGCCCAGCACCAAGGGAATGCTATGAGCCTCGACGTGGTGCTCGTCGACGGTGGCGGCACCAACATCGGTTCGGTGCGCAGCGCCTTGCGGCGCCTCGGCGTCGACGCGCCGCTGACGACCGATGCCGCACGCATGCGCCGCGCGAGCCACGTGATCCTGCCGGGGGTCGGCGCGGCCGGTCCGGCGATGCAGCGGCTGGCGCAGCTGGATCTCATCGACACGCTGCGCAACCTGCGTCAGCCCGTGCTCGGCGTCTGCCTCGGACTGCAACTGCTGTTCGAACGCTCGCGCGAAAGCGCATCCGCGTGTCTGGGCATCATTCCGGCCGCCGTCGAGCGCCTGCCGGCCTTGCCGGGCCTGCGCGTGCCGCACATGGGCTGGAACCGGCTCCAGATCGAAAGGCCACATGCATTGCTGGCCGGACTCGATGCCGATGCCCATGCCTATTTCGTGCACAGCTACGCCGCGCCGGTCGGTGCGTGGACGCTCGCGAGCTGCACTCATGGCATGTCATTCTCCGCAATAGTCCAAAAAGATAATTTCTTCGGCATGCAGTTCCATCCGGAACGCTCTGCCGCCGTCGGTTCCCTGCTGCTGAAGAATTTCCTGACCCTGTGAACTTCCACATCATCCCCGCGATCGACCTGCGCGAAGGCAACGTCGTGCGCCTGCGCCAAGGCGACTATTCGCAGCAGACGAGCTACCGAGTCGACCCGCTGCGCCTGGCCCAGGACTACGCCGCGGCCGGTGCGGCCTGGCTGCACGTCGTCGATCTCGACGGCGCGCGCGCCGGCAATCTCGCCAACTTCCGTCTCATCGAAGCACTGGCCGGCAGCGCCATACAGCTGCAGGCCGGCGGCGGCGTGCGCGGCGAAAACGATCTCGAGCGTCTGTTCGACGCCGGGGTCGCGCGCGTCGTGCTCGGCAGCGTCGCGGTACGCGAACCGGAGCGGGTAGAGGAATGGTTGACGCGCTACGGCGCGCAGCGGCTGTGCATCGCGCTCGACACGCGCGAGGAAAACGGTATCTGGCGCCTGCCTAGCGCGGGCTGGACGCAGAGCGAGGCGCCGACGCTGGAAGAACTCGCGCCGCGCTACGCGGCGGCCGGCGCGGTGCATGTGCTGTGCACCGACATTCATCGCGACGGCATGCTGGCCGGTCCGAACCTCGGTCTCTACGCCCACCTGCGCCGGCTCGCGCCAGGCTTGCAGGTGCAGGCTTCGGGCGGCGTGCGCGACGTGGCCGACGTGCGGGCCGTGCGCGATCTCGGTCTCGCCGGTGTCGTGCTTGGCCGCAGCCTGCTCGAAGGTCGGCTCGACCTGGCCACGGCGCTCGCATGCTGACGCGCCGCCTGATTCCCTGCCTGGACGTGCGCGACGGCCAGGTCGTCAAGGGCGTGCGCTTCCGCGACCATGTCGTCATCGGCGACATACTGGAGCTGGCACTGCGCTATCGCGACGAAGGCGCCGACGAACTCGTGTTCTACGACATCACCGCGAGTCCGCAGCAGCGCGAGGTCGACCGTGGCTGGGTCGAACGTGTTGCCGCGGCGATCGATATTCCGTTCTGCGTGGCCGGCGGCATCGCCAGCGTGGAGTCCGCGCGTGCCGTGCTGCAGGCCGGCGCCGACAAGATCTCAGTGAATTCGCCGGCGCTGTTGCGTCCTGCGCTGATCGGCGAGCTGGCCGACGCGTTCGGCGTGCAATGCGTCGTCGTCGGCATCGACAGCCTGCGCGACGCCGACGGCGAATGGCGCGTGCGCCAGTTCACCGGCGATCCGGACAAGACCCGCGCGCTGGCGCAAGGCACGCTCGACTGGATAGACGAAGCGATCGGACGCGGTGCCGGCGAAATCGTACTCAACTGCATGGGGGCAGACGGCGTGCGCGAAGGTTATGACATCGAGCAGTTGCGCGCGGCGCGCGCGCGCTGCGGCGTGCCACTGGTAGCCTCGGGCGGCGCCGGCAGTGCGGCGCATTTCGCCGCCGTCTTCGATGAGGCTGACGTCGATGGTGCGCTCGCGGCGAGCGTGTTCCATTCCGGCAGCATCGCGATTCCCGACCTGAAGAAATACCTGCGCGAGCATGGTGTGAGGATGCGGCCATGAACCTCGACCCGGCGAGCCTGGACTGGAGCAAGGGCGACGGCCTGCTGCCGGCGATCGTGCAGCATTGGCGTAGCGGGACGGTGCTGATGCAGGGCTGGATGAACCCGGCCGCGCTGCAGCAGACGCTGGACAGCGGCAAGGTCACGTTCTACAGCCGCAGCAAGCAACGTCTGTGGACCAAGGGCGAGCGTTCGCAGCATTGGCTGTTGCTGCGCGGTGTGCTGACTGACTGCGACCGCGACTCGCTGCTGCTGCGCGCCGAACCGCAGGGACCGACCTGCCACCTCGGCAGCGACAGCTGTTTCGGCGCGGAAGCGCTGCAGTCGCCAGGCTTCCTCGACCAACTCGATGCCCTGGTCGCGGCACGCGAACGCGAGCGTCCGGCGGGCAGCTATACGACGCAATTGTTCGACGGCGGCCTGCGCCGAATCGCGCAGAAGGTCGGCGAGGAAGGCGTGGAAACCGCGCTCGCCGCCGTGGCTCAGGACGAGGCGGCGCTGGTCGGCGAAGCGGCCGACCTGCTATTCCATCTGACCGTGTTGCTTCGCGCGCGCGGGCTGCCGCTGGCTGCGGCAATCGAGGAATTGCAGCGCCGGCATCGCTGACCGTATCCGCGCCGCGGCACGGGACCGGGCGCGAATCTGCGCGAGGTATCGTTTCTGACGGCGCGTCGCGCGGGCGCGCGCGAGCGCGACGCGGGCCAGTTCGCGCCGATCCAACGCATTGTCCGCATCGCTGCCGAGACCTGAGCGTAGGCTCGCGTGCGTAGCTGATCGTGCGGCTGCTGCAGGAGCACCTGTACTGTAAGTACTACCGTGTTCAGAAGTACCTTGGCGTTTTCGGCGGAACGAACGTGATGCAACTGCGCTACGCGGTGTCCTGGAGCGGCGGCAAGGATTCGGCCCTGAGCCTGTGGCGGCTGTGGCAGCGCCATGGTCCGCCGGTCGCGCTGGTCACCACGCTGATCGACGACGGTTCGCGCACACGCTCGCACCGGCTGCGTCCCGAGGTCCTGCAGGCGCAGACCGCAGCGATCGGCGTGCCCGTGATGGATGTCGCGACCAGTCTCACCGACTATCGGCGCCACTTCAGCGCGGCGCTGGCGCAATTGCGCGACGTCGACGGCATCACGGCGGTCGCGTTCGGCGACATCGATCTCGAAGCGCACCGCAGCTGGTGCCGCAGCGTCTGCGCCGAGCTGGACCTGGAATGTCTGCACCCGATCTGGGACGAACCGCGCGAGGCCTTGCTGCAGGAGTTCCTCGGCGCCGGTTTCGTCACGCGGCTGGTCGCGGTGCAGGAAGAAAAGCTCGATGCGTCGCTGCTCGGGCGTGTGCTCGATGCGGAGGTCATCGCGGAGTTCCGCCGGGCCGGCATCGATCTCTGTGGCGAGGCCGGCGAATACCATACGCTGGTCGTCGACGGACCCTGCTTCTCACAGCCGCTGCGCCTGCGCGAGGGTGCGCATGAGCGTGTCGACGGCTATTGTTTCGTCGATTTCTCGCTGGATTGAACCGGCTTCACCGCCGTAGCTATCTCGAATGGCTGAGGCGGCCCGAGCGTGACGCTGCGACGCCACTCGGCGAGCTTGGCCTCGATCAGCGGCGTGCTGGCGATCTGCGGTTCCGAGGGCGTCTGCTTTTCGTCCTCCTCCCATTCGTCAATGCGTTGCCGCGCGATCTGGAATGCGCCGCGGAACGAGTCCGTCTGATTCAATCCTTCGACAAAGAAAGCCTTGCCGAAGAACGTGATGTCCGATTCGCTGCCGCAGCCGAACGACGTGCGGTCCGCGCGGGCGGCCGTAATCACCATGCTCGTGGAGTTCTTCAGCCCGTCGACGAAACCACCCGAATAGCAGGCCGAGACGATGCTGACGCGCCAGCGGAACGGGCGTTCGTTGAGCATGCGTGACAGGTCGTCGGCACCGATCCAGTCCAGCGGCAGCACGTCCATGCCGACATAGAGATAGTGGTCTTCGTCGCCGTGGCTGGTCAGGAACAGCAGCAGGATGTCTTCCTCCGGGTCGAAGCGGTTGTTCTCGAGCAGGCCGTCGAGCACGAGTTCGAGATTGCTCCAGGTCGCGAGCGGTCGGGTTTCGACCGTGGCGGGATTGTTTTCCAGCACGACGACCCGGCCGCGCGCGCCGTAGCGTTCAGAAAACAATTTTTCGACATATTCCACTTCGTTGCGGAACACGTTCTCATCGCCGTCCCCGCCGAAGGCTACGACATACAGGTCGGTGCGGCCCGGTGTCTGCGCCCGCAGTCCGGCCAGTGCTTCGCCGACGAGCCGGTGCTGGTCATAGAGCACGCGTTCGGCGCTGTAGTCGGGATCGTCGGGAGCCGGTTCTTCGGCCAGGGCCGGAAACCAGCGCGCGAGAAGGTCGCGCGTGGCGCCGAGGTCGCGCAGCAAGGCTGCGGATTGCGTTGCCGGCGCGGTGGATGCCGGTGCCGCGGTTGCCGGCGCGGACGGCGGCGGCGGAAGCGCGGGCCGGCGCGGTATTTCGCGGGCCGCCAGTGGCGCGGATGCAGGGTTCGGTTCGCCGCGGCCGCCGAGAAAAAGACCGAAGCCGAGGCCGAGCAGCAAGGCCAGCAGCAGGCGAGCGGCCTCGCGACGGTTCATTCTCCGAACGCAATCGCGTCGAAGTCGCTGACGCACGGATGCGCAGGGTGCGCCGGGCAATTCAGCGGCGGGCGGCACAGCCAGGTGGTCTGCAGGCCGGCGCTGCGCGCCGCGTCGAGTTCCTCGACGATGTCGGAAAGAAACAGGATGTCCCGGGCCGCGATGCCGATCGCCGAGCTGATCTGCGCGTAGGACGTGGCGTCGCGCTTGCCACCGATCTCGGTGTCGAAATGGCCGTCGAACAGACCGGAGATATCGCCAGCGTCGCTATAGCGGAAAAACAGCTTCTGCGCCGCGACCGAGCCTGAGGAATACACGTATAGCGGCAAGCCGCCATCCTTCCAGGCGCGCAGGCGATCGGCCACTTCCGGGTAAAGATGGGCACGGTAGGCGCCGCTTGCGTAGCCGTCCTGCCAGATCATGCCCTGCAACGCCTTCAGCGGCGTGGCCTTGCGGTCTTCATCGATCCATTGCCGCAGCGTGGCCACGATGGCGTCGCGGTCGGTCGCATCGATGCCGGCGTCCTGCGCCGTTGCATCCAGCCAGCGTCTGACTTCCGCTTCGTCGCCACGCGCAGCCACGAAGGCCGGCAGGTGCTCACGCGCATACGGGAACAGCACGTCCTTGACGAAGCTGATGGAACTCGTGGTGCCTTCGATATCGGTCAGGATCGCTAGTATCGTCATGGACTTCGGCAGTTGATGGAATGTATGGAGGCGCCTGGTCGGAGGCCCTGGAGTCACGCTCGAAACGCGAAGCGTCTGGCTGGCCGTGCTTGCGCGGATTGACGGCGAGATCGTGGACCGTGCTCGCGCAGAGCTGCCTCACCCGATTGCGCTTGCGGGGCTGCTCAGGCGTCGAGGCGCGGGAACTGCAGCGCGATATCGCTGCCGGTGAAGTTCGCGACCCAGCCATCCTTGTTCGTGAACAGGCGGATCGCGACGAAATGCGGCTGTTCGCTCATGTCGAACCAGTGAGGCGTGCCGTCCGGCACGCCAATCAGGTCGCCCTGGACGCAGAGCACCTCGAAGACTTTTTCATCGATGTGCAGTGTGAACAGGCCACGGCCGGCGACGAAGAAGCGGACCTCGTCTTCCGAGTGCGTGTGTTCGTTGAGGAACTTCTGTCGCAGCTGCAGTTTTTCCGGGTGGTCCGGAGTGAGGCTGATCACGTCGACGGCCTGATAGCCCTCGCTCTGCATCAGCCGATCGATGTCGCGGCGGTAGGCTGCGATCACGTCTTCGGATGCAGCACCTGGCTGGATGTCGGCCGTCGCCTCCCAGCGCTCGAAGCGCACGCCGACCTTGCCGAGTTCCTCAGAAATGCGCGCGTGCTCGCTGGTTTCCAAGGACGGCTCGTTGGGATGTCCCTCGGCGAAAATACGCAGTCGACTCATGCGCGCAACCTCCTCAGATCCAGTTCGACCGCCAGCAGGAACTCGAAGGCTTCGAGATGCCGGCGGGCTTCGGCCATGGTACGACCCCAGGTGTAGATGCCGTGGCCGTCTATCAAGTAGCCGTGCAGCGGCTTGCCGGCGTCGAGCCAGGCGTCGATCCGGTCGACGAGCTCGGGCATGTCCTGGGTATTCGGAAACACCGGCAGGTCGAGTTCGCTCTCGTGCGTGGTATAGCCGGTGATTGCCTTCTGCAGTTCGAAGCCGCTGAAACGGATCAGTCCCTGCGCAGCGTACAGGCGCGAGGCGACGGTCTGGTTGTGCGAGTGCGTATGCAGCACGGCGCCGACGGTCGGATCGCGCCGGTATATCTGGACATGGAGCAGCGTTTCCGCCGAGGGCCGCGCGTCGGTTGCCACGGCGTTGCCGGCCAGATCGACGAGCATGACATCGTCGATGCCGAGGTTGCCCTTGTCGCGTCCGGAAACCGTCACGGCCGCATGGGATTCGTCGTAGCGCCGGGAAAAGTTGCTGCTCGTGGCAGGGGTCCAGCCTCGTGCACCCAGGTCGCGGCCAGCTTCGGCGATTTCGCGCGCGCAGAGCGCAAGACGGTCAGCGTCGGGAAATTTCGGATCGGTCATGGCGGTCGCGGAGTCTGGGGCGGTCACTATAACCGAGCCCGTGTGTCGGCCAGCCGCTAGGGCATCGGCGGTGCCGATGAACGTTGATCAGAAACAAGAAAGGGGTTGAAGCGAGGGGGAGTCGCTGCCCGGATGCGTCCAGACCGAGGAGCTAACCCGTCTGAACGCATCCGAGCCGCATTCCGAGGGGCCCACTGCCAAGTGTATTTCCCGCGGACCTTGATCATACCCGCTGACGTTGCGCCGAGCTAACCCCGCCCTGTGGATAAGCCGTGGATTGCTTGTGAGCGCTAGTCACAATAGTAAGAAAGATCAAGGTCTTGAAGAATTTTTGTAGACCGGGGGCAAACTGTGCATAGCCGGTGAGCAAAATTGCCCCGACTGCGCGAGCCTTCGCTAAGTCATTGAGTGCAAAGGGCATCAACTTTACGCGGCGAACGCGTCGATCCAGCCGTTGTCGCGGAGTGCCAACTCGTTGATTGGCGGGGAATCTAGGCTTTTCGGGGCGTATGGCCGGGGCCGGCATAGTGCCGAGCCCGGCCATACGCGTCCGGTTTACGCCCTCTTCGGCGCGAGGTCGCTATGACTCTTGCCGTATGCGAGGTACACGATCAGGCCGATGACGGTCCAGGCCGCGAACACGGTCAGCGCCTTGGCCGAAAGGTTCACGAACAGCAGCAGGCAGCCGAGCACGGCGAGCGGGCACACGACCCAGACCAGCGGCGTGCGGAACGGGCGTGCGCGTCCGGGCTGCGTGCGACGCAGGATCATCACGCCGATCGCCACCATCACGAACGCAAACAGCGTTCCCGAGTTGGAGACATCGGCGAGTACGCCGACCGGGAACATGGCGGCGAACAGCGACACGAACACGCCTGTGATCATCGTGATGATGTGTGGGGTGTGGAAGGTCGGGTGCACCTTGGAGCAGACTTCCGGCAGCAGGCCGTCGCGAGACATCACGAAGAAGATGCGGGTCTGGCCGTAGATCATCATCAGGATCACGGAAGGCAACGCGAGGCTGGCGGCCATGCCGACGAGATAGGCGACGGTGTTGTGGTCGAGCGAGCGCAGTACGTGGGCCAGGGGCTCGTTGCTGCAGACCAGCGCGGTGGAGTTGAGGCAGGCCGCCGCCATCGCCTGAGTGCCAGGCTCCAGCAGCTTGCCGGCGGCGTCGTACAAGGGCTGCGCACCGGCGGCACCGACCGCACCGTAGCCGACCAGCAGGTAGAACACCGTGCAGACCGCGAGCGAACCGATGAGGCCGATCGGAACGTTGCGGTTCGGGTTCCTGGTTTCCTCGGCAGCCGTGGACACGGCATCGAAACCCACGTAGGCGAAGAAGATCGATGCCGCGGCACCGAGCACGCCGACGCCTCCCATCGGAGTGCCCCAGCCCGTCGGCGTGAACGGCTCGAAGTTCGGTGCCTGTGCGGCGGGAACCGCGATGATGACGAAGGCGATGAGGGCCGCGATCTTGATCGACACGAGTACCGCGTTGACCCAGGCGCTCTTGGACGTGCCAAGCACGAGCAGACCGGTGATCACGAGGGAAATCGTGAAGGCGAGGACGTTGAAGCCGCCGCCGTCGAACGGTCCGGTCTGGAGGATTCTGGGAAGACTCGCGCCAGCTGCTTCGAGCAAACCGTTGACGTAGCCCGACCAGCCCACTGCGACCGCACCGGCAGCGACGGCGTACTCGAGTACGAGCGCCCAGCCGACGATCCATGCCAGTGCCTCGCCGAGCACCGCATAGGTATACGTGTAAGCGGAGCCGGACACCGGCACCATCGAGGCGAGTTCGGCATACGCCAGCGCGGCCAGGCCGCAGACGACGGCGGCGATCACGAACGCAATCATCATGCCTGGGCCGGCTTTCTGCGCGGCTTCGGCGGTCAACACGAAGATACCGGTGCCGATGATTGCGCCAATGCCGAGCATGGTCAGCTGCAGCGCGCCAAGCTGGCGTTTCAGGCTCTTCTTCTCGGCGTTTTCAAGAATCTGGTCAAGCGGTTTGACGCGCCAGAAAATCATTGCATCCCCTCCCACGGTTTGTACGGGACCCGGCGCCATCAGCAGCACATCTGCTTGCGAGGCCTGGCGAACTTTCGCGCCCGAGATGGGACGCGACAAAACCGGGCTAAAATACGCGACCCTCTCTAGGCCAGCAAGCGCCCGCTATGAGCGAAACCGGCAACAGCGCCGCGGTCGAACTATCCGCGTGGCAACGAGACTGGCTCCGCGATGTCGATGCCTATGCCATCCGTCATCCCGGCGAAACCGAAACCGTCGAGCGATTCCGCGATTTCATGCGTCGCCACGCCGATGCCGCTGCGCGCGAGCTGGCGCAGGGGCATCTGACTGGCGCCGCCTGGCTCGTCAGCGGTGATGGAGCGCGTGTGCTTCTGACCCATCACCGCAAATTGCAGCGCTGGCTGCAGCTCGGTGGCCACGCGGACGGCGACACTGACCTGGTCGCCGTCGCGCTGCGTGAAGCGGAAGAGGAATCGGGTCTGCGTGATCTCGCGATCGAGCGCGAGATCTTCGATCTGGACCGGCACTGGATTCCGGATCATCGTGACGTGCCGGGTCACTGGCACTACGACCTGCGCTACGTCGTGCGTTGTTGCAGCGGCGAGCAATTCGCGGTCAGTGAGGAATCGCTCGCACTGGCCTGGCGCGATATTGCCGCCATGGTCGGTTCGGCCGACTATGACGAATCGCTGCAGCGCATGGCGCGCAAATGGCTGGCGCGCGGGTTGCGCTGACGGTCTGCGGCGAGACGGTTGCCGTCTCGCCGGGAAACACGGCTGCGAAACACGGGATCAGTCCACGACGCATCCTCGATGCGATTTCATTCCCTGCCGGAGTATTCCCCGGTCACGGTGTTGACGAGGATGCGCGAACCGTTGACGACGTATTCCGGCACGAGGATTTCGATACCGGTCTCGAGCCGGGCCGGCTTGGGGCGCTTGGTTGCTGTCGCTCCCTTGAGTTCGGGCGCTGTGTCGACGACGGCCAGGGTCACCGTGGGCGGCAGTTGCACGGCGACGGGCTGGTCTTCGATGAGCTGTACGTAGCAGGCTTCCATGCCTTCGGTCACGAAGCCGGCGGAGTCACCGAGGGCGCTCGCATCGAGCATGTACTGGGTGAAGTCTTCCGCATCCATGAACACGAAGGTGTCGCCTTCGCGGTACGAATAGGTCGCTTGCCGGCGGGACAGCTCGACCTCGCGCAACTCGTCCTCGGCGCGCTGGCTCAGGTCGAGCTTCTGGCCGCCCGGCACCGAGTACATGATGAAGCGGTAAGTGACGTTGCCGCCGCGGCCCTGCGGCGAGCTGCGTTCAATGTCGCGGATCTGGTAGACCTTGTTGTCGTGCTCGACGACGTTGCCTTTCTTGATTTCGCTGGCTTTCATGCTCGAATCGACCGGTAGGTGACGTTGAGAAACGCATTGCGTTGTTTTGCTTCTTGAGTCCCCTTCTAGTCAAGGGGGGTGAAGAGTGATCGCTCAGAACCACTGGTTCTGATCACTCTGAA